>JBKJRA010000263.1:0-13781 GCA_046594975.1 Pyrinomonadaceae bacterium
TTCACGAAGAAGTCGTTGGTCAACGTGCCCGGGCTTTTCGTAAACACGCCGTGCTGCGAACCGTCAAAGTTTGTACCGAGAACACGCAGACCTCCGACGAGAACTGTCATCTCAGGAGCCGTCAACGTCAGCTGCTGCGCCTTGTCGACCAGCATTTCCTCTGCCGGGGTCCGGTGATGCTTTTTCTTGAAGTTTCGAAATCCGTCAGCCTGTGGCTCAAGATGCCCCATCGCCTCAACGTCGGTCTGCTCCTGGGAAGCGTCGCCGCGTCCCGAGGTAAAGGGAACGGTTATATCGTAGCCCGAATCTTTTGCCGCTTTTTCGATACCGGCGCATCCGCCAAGTACGATCATATCGGCGAGTGAAACAGCTTTACCAAGCTCCTTTCGGATGCCTTCGAGCGTTGTCAGGACGGTCGCGAGTTGAAAGGGGTTATTGACTTCCCAATTTCGCTGCGGTTCTAGACGGACACGGGCCCCGTTTGCCCCGCCGCGTTTGTCACCGCCACGAAACGTCGATGCCGCCGCCCACGCCGCCGATACCAGCTGTGAAACGGTCAAGTCTGAATCAATAATCTTTGACTTGAGAGCGGCGACGTCGCTGTCACTGATCGCTACACCCTCAGGGATAGGATCTTGCCAGATCAGTTCTTCTGACGGAACCTCAGGGCCGAGATAGCGTACGACCGGCCCCATGTCGCGATGGGTCAGCTTGAACCACGCCCGTGCAAACGCGTCTGCGAACTGGTCGGGATTCTCAAGAAAGCGTCTCGAGATCTTTTCGTATGCAGGATCAAATCGCAGAGCAAGGTCAGTGGTCAGCATGGTTGGCCGTCGGTTTGGTCCATCAAATGCATCGGGTATCGTCGCGTCGGCACCTTTAGCAACCCATTGCTGGGCACCTGCCGGGCTCTTGGTGAGCTCATATTCAAAGCCGAATAGATGTTCAAAAAAGTCATTGCTCCACTGGGTCGGCGTGCTTGTCCATGTCACGTCCAGGCCGCTTGTGATCGTATCGCCGCCTTTGCCAGTTCCAAAACTGTTATTCCAGCCAAAGCCCTGCGATGCGATGCCCGCCGCTTCCGGTTCGACGTCGACATGGTCGGACGGAGCAGCGCCGTGAGTTTTACCAAAACTATGTCCTCCAGCGATAAGCGCGACGGTTTCCTCGTCGTTCATTGCCATCCGGCCAAACGTGTCACGGATGTCGTGGGCCGCGAGAAGCGGATCTGGGTTGCCGTCGGGGCCTTCGGGATTGACGTAGATCAGGCCCATCTGTACCGCGCCTAGCGGATTTTCGAGCTTGCGCCTATGTACATCTCCGTCCGCATCATCGTCGGACACAAGTACGCCGCCGTCCTTGGCAACGCCTTCGGAGCCGTGTTTGTAGCGAACGTCCCCTGCCAGCCAAGTCGTTTCGGCTCCCCAGTAAACATCTTGGTCTGCCTCCCACACGTCAACTCGTCCGCCTCCAAACCCGAAGGTCTTGAAGCCCATTGTCTCGAGCGCAACATTTCCCACGAGGATGAAAAGGTCCGCCCATGAGATCTTTCGGCCGTATTTCTGCTTGATCGGCCAAAGCAGCCGCCGCGCTTTGTCGAGGCTCACATTGTCCGGCCAGCTGTTAAGCGGTGCAAAACGCTGCTGCCCGCGCCCGCCGCCGCCGCGCCCGTCGCCGATACGGTAGGTGCCCGCGGCGTGCCATGTAAGGCGAACAAACAACGGTCCGTAATGGCCAAAATCCGCCGGCCACCAATCTTGCGAGTCGGTCATAAGATCTGCGAGATCCTGTTTGAGCGCCGCATAGTCAAGCGTAAGAAACTCTTTAGCGTAATCAAAATTGTCACCCATCGGGTCGGACTTGTCTGAGTGCTGGCGGAGTATGTTCAGATTCAAACCTTTTGGCCACCAGTCGCGGTTGGTCCGGCCGGTTTCGGTCGTAAATTTTATCGCACCGCTCGTAAACGGGCATTTGGCGCCATTGCCATTCTCTTCTGTGTTATTTTCCATTATTATCTACCCTCTAATTCGTTTTTCCTTTTTTGTCTAAGTTGAGCCTACAAGTTTTTCTGACCCGGCTTCCAATCGGCGGCGCAAAATCCGCCGGTCTGCAACGCCTGCAGCACGCGCAAAGTCTCATCGACCGAACGTCCGATAGCCGGTGTGTTAACCACCGAGTATTGCAGGACGCCCTCGGGATCGATGATAAATAAACCGCGAAGAGCTATATTTGCCTCGTCGATAAGGATGTTATATTGACGGGCTAACCTGCCGCCTGCATCGGAGGCGATCGGATACCGGATCTCTCC
The DNA here is from genome assembly GCA_046594975.1 of Pyrinomonadaceae bacterium. Classification (GTDB taxonomy): domain Bacteria; phylum Acidobacteriota; class Blastocatellia; order Pyrinomonadales; family Pyrinomonadaceae; genus OLB17. Next base: position 2,309 of record JBKJRA010000263.1, read on the forward strand.
GATGCCGTTATTTTCCTTTGGTGCGCGGAGCCAGGCGCGATGCGAGTGAACAGAATCGGTTGAAACCCCCAGCACGTCGGTTCCGAGACCCTTGATCTCCTCAAATCTCTCAGAGAAATGCGTCAGGTCGGTCGCGCATACGCCTGTAAAATCGAGCGGGTAAAACAATAGTATCAACCACTTACCTTTATAGTCAGCAAGCTTGACGTTCTCCTGTAACGTCTCGATGTTCTTCGTCGAAGGCATGTTAAAATCTGGTGCGCTCTGGCCGACCTTGGCAAGCGTGACCGTGTTTTCCGTTGCAGTTCCTGTTCCCGTTGACATTTATGTTATCTTTCTCCTTTTTTATTGATCTGTGCCACTAATTACAACAATCTAAGTTACTCGTGGCTATACTTCTATGCAGTCAGGGCAGATGCCCCTTAAAGTAAACTCTAGCGACTCGGGTTTGAAATTCGACATCTCAGCAGCCTTTTCAACCAACTTTGGCGAATGCTTCACCTCGATATCCGCCAGTGTGCCGCACTTTGTGCACAGTGCGTGGTCGTGCCGCGACGTGATCCGGTCAAACCGGCTCGCACCGTTTCCAAACTGTATCTCGGCAATATGCCCCGCATCTTTCAGATACCGCAACGAGTTATAAACCGTCGCAAATGATATCGTCGGCAACAAGCCCTTGGCATCGCCAAAAACCTCATTCGCCGTCAGATGCTCGTGAGTCTCACGGATCACCCGCAACACAACCTCACGCTGTTTAGTCAAACCTAGATCTTGTATTGAGATCGCTTCCATAGCTTAGATTAGATTTAGAATAATTCTAATTCCCAAATATGTCAATCGAAATCTTTAAATTTGGGGCTTATGGTTCGCTACATCACTCAATGGAGCACATGTTAATTTTTGTGGTCTATAAGCAGCTTTCGGCGTGCCTGCACAATAAGTCCGGGACGGCGTGAAGTGACCTCGATATTTCGTGTCGCGATGCCGCGGGTTTCGACAACGGGAATCTTTGGCGTGTAGGTGACGACGTAGCTCGAATCGATCATTTTGGCAACCAGCGGGGCTTTTTCGAGCATTTCAGTAACGCTTTCAGGCAGAATAAATTCCCCATTCGTGGCTTCCGTGATCTTTTCGAGCTGCTCTTGGCTGATCTCAAGGTCGAGCTGTCGGGCCTTCATTTTCTTGATCAGCGTGCGGTCCATATTGATCGTCGGGCCGATCTTTACTCCCTTGTCCTTAACGCCATTTGGCAGCGTCGCGGCGATCTCGTCAGGCATCGCTTTAGGCGGCGGCGAATTGGAAGTGCTCTTTGTTCGCGGTTCGATATCGGAAGTCTCCATGGAGGTGTAGCTGATAACGTGGACGCTGATGTCCGTCGTCTGCAAACGCTGAAATGCATCAAATTTTGCCGACGATTTACCGCCGCTGTCTGTCCCGTCAGTAATTAGTATGATGTGTTTGTTTTCGAGTGAGCTGTGCTGCATGAAATCCGTCGCCATTTTCAAAGCCGCAACAAATTCCGAACGCCGCCCAAAATTGGTGTGGTTTATTGAGTTCGCAATCTTGATTTTGTCGTTAGTCCATTCGGAGACCATCTCAGCCTTATCTGAATACTGCATTATCGCTACCGAATCGTCCGGACGCAGTGCTTCGGCCACGACACGCGCAACCTTTCGCGTCTGATCCAGGCTCTTTAAGACGCGCATCTCTCCGCCGGTGTCCATAATTATCAGGACATTTGCAGGCAGACGCCGGACGCTTGCGGGTTGATGCAGAATGTTGTTTTCTGAAATGACGAGATCGCGGGCCTCGACGTCACGAAAAAATTGACCGCTTTCATCAAATGCTAAAACGTTGAGTTTTATCTCTTCGGTGACAACCCGAACCATTTCGTCTTCGGGTGTCGGTGTCGGCGTCGCCTGCACACGGCCGCTCTGAGCGTGAGCCGCAAAGGCAAATGCAAGTGTTGCAAAGGCAGCTAGTAAGAGATATTTTGTTCGCGAAAAAAGCAGTAAACTCATTTTCACATTATGATGCCCCAAGAGAACGTAACTTTGCTTACGACGCTTTTTACAGCTTTGGAAACTTTTCGACAAAATCAAGCAGATTGCCTACATAATCAGGAAAACGCGGGCAGGAAATAAAATGAGACCCTAACAACTCATCTGCGATACTCGTGTCATAGGTCTGCGAAATAAAAAAATACGGCACGCCGTGATGGGGCAAACCGGTGATCGATGGTGAGATGCTTGTATTGAGAAACCACTCAGCGAGTTTTATCGGCGGGCCAAATTCGCTCTTTCGTCCGGTCAGTTCTTTGGCGATAGCATCGAAAAGTTCTGCCGTCGTCAACGGCTGCGGATCTGCTAACGCAATAGTTTTGCCGGCCGCATCTTTATCACGAGCGAGAGCGGCTACCGCATCGACTACAAAATCAACCGGCACGAGATTGAGCCGCACTTGATCGTTACCGACATTCATTATTCTCAGCAAAACGGGCGCCTTGCGGATATAATTGATGAGGTAATAAATACCGTCGTATTTGGCGGTCTCGCCGGATTCCGAATCGCCAACCACGACCGACGGACGGTAGATAGTCACAGGAAACGTTGGCTTTAGTTTTTCGACCTCGGCCTCAGCGAGATATTTAGTTTCCTCATAATTATTGCGAAAACCTGCGTTGTGTTCGAGCTCTTTTTCGAGAATATCGCCCTCACGTTTTCCGGCAACGTAACAGGTCGATACATAATTATAACGTCGCAGATTTCGTATAGAGTGGACAAGGTCATTGACGTTTTTTGTGCCTTCGAGATTTACGTCAAAGGCAATCTCTTTCGATACAGCCAGATCATACGCGGCGGCGAGATGAAACACGTCGGTCGTTTCAAATTGTATCGTTTCGAGATCTTCATTTGAGATGCCCAGATTTGGCCGTGTAATATCGCCCTCGACTATCACATAGCTCTCAAGCGGCGTATTTGTCGCCTCGGCGATCTCTTCGATCTCATCCATTGCCCTTTCGACGAACTGCGGCTGAACAAGCAAAAAGAACTGAGTTTCGGTTTTTGCGAGCCTTTCGACGAGCCGTCCGGCTATGAATCCGGGAAAACCTGTGAGGAAAATTGTTTCTCTGTAAAGCATAAGGGCAGCTTCATTTTAGCAAGTCCGCTGATAATATGGCTTAACAATCTGTGAATTAACCTGTAAATTGCGCGAAAAAAACATTTACTTACACTTGTAGCGTGTGCTAAAGTTTTCAACGCGCTGGGGTTATATGAGAATTCAGGAAATGAAGTCGGGACTTTCGCATCTAAAAAAGCGGATGGGAAACGAAAGGCGAGAAAATTTTTTCGAAACACTTGCCGGTGATCATACTTGGGCGGCACCGGAAAACGATCTGCTGACTGCGGCGGACTGCGAGTTGGACGAGCCGCGTTGGTCGGTTGTGTCGTTCGATAAGGTCGAGGCGGGCGGACTGAACTATTCGCAGGCCGCAGAATTGATGTCAAACCTCGATGCACGCGGCGTCTCAGGCCTATGCATCATTACCAACAAAGCCGCATCACGGCTCCACAGCTAAAACTCCAAGACCACCTTTCCAAAACTTTCGTTAGACTCAAGATATTTATAAGCTGAAACTACATCATCGGCAGTAAAAGTGCGGTCTAGATTCGCTCGTATTTTGCCTGATGTGAGTAGCGGAACGACCTCGTCGGCAAATTTCTGCGTCGCTTCTGCTTTTTCAGTGGTAGAGCGTGAACGCAAGACTGTACCGATGATCGTTAGGCGTTTTTGTAGAGCCATACCGAGATTGAATTCAGCCGTTCGGCCAGCCGTCAGCCCGACCAGTATCAACCTCCCTTTCAATGCGAGGCTCGCGAGATTCTCAGGAAAATATGCACCACCGACCAGATCGATGACAACATCTACACCCTTTCCGGCAGTGATCTCGCTGATCGTCTCGGCAAAAATAACACCGTTTTCGGTAGAGATCGCTGAATCGAGGCCAAACTCTTTGCATCTATCCAACTTATCCGAGGTTCTCGAAGTGCCTATAGCCGTTGCACCTTTGGCTTTTGCAAGCTGCAAAGCCGCCAGGCCGACGCCTGAGCCAACCGCATGTATTAATAGCGTTTCGACCGTTTTCAGATCACCGCGAGTAAATATCGCATCATGCGCGGTGATAAATGCTTCGGGAATAGCGGCGGCCTCGGCAAAGCTGATATTATCCGGGATTCGAGCGAGCAATGTCTCATCAGTGAGTAAGAATTCAGCCTGAGCCTCACCGGCAGTTATGCCGAAAACACTGTCGCCGATCTTCCAGGTTTGGACATCGGCGCCGATCGCGGCGACCTCGCCGGCAAATTCCATACCCGGCAATTTTGCCGAATATCCTGTAGGCGGCGGATAAACTCCGCGAACCTGTAAAAGGTCAGCACGGTTCAATCCAGCGGCACGGACGCGTACGAGTACCTGAGTATTTTCCAGCGGTAGAGGCTCGGCGATCTCTCTGATCTCTAGGTTTTCCGGTGACCCGAACTCAGTTATATATACGGCTTTCATTTCTTTAACTTTGTTTCGATGTCGTTTGCTTTCAGCGAATTTCCGGTCGCCCGTTGAAGCTCGGCAATGGCCTTGTTTAGCTCGGTTCGTGCCCTAAGCTCGTTACTGCGTGCAGCGGTTAATGCCGTCTGTCTTTCAAGAACTTTATAGACATCGGACTGTCCCTCATCAAGTTTTCGTTGTTCCGACTGATATTGCCTTGCCGTATTTTCGCGGGCTATCGCTGCGGCACGCAAACGCCCCTCGGCGGTTCGCACAGATTGCAAAGCATTACGGACCTCGACCTGGATGCCTTGCTCGATCTGCTCCCGCTGCGTCTCGATCCGTTCAGCTTCGACCCTTGCATGACCGAGTTGTGCAGCAGCAGTCTTATCACCAAATAATGGCAGGTTGAACTGAATGCCCATACGAAATACGGGGTATCGATTTGCGAGTATGCCGGAGAATGGGCTGCCTGTAAGCAGAGCAAGATTAGCCTGCTGTTGGGCGCAAGCTGGTGACGAGGGACTAATGGTGCATGCCGTCGGGAACGTCGGACTAAATTTCGGATTACTCGATCCTCCAATACCCGCCGACGTATAGCTGGCGATAAAATCGATCTGCGGCCTAGACTGTTCGCGATAAAGCCGCTGATCTAGCAGATTTATGTCTTTTTGAGTCCGATTGATCTCTATTTCAGGTCTGTTTTCGAGCGCTGTATCCATCGCTTCAGTCAATGATGTATTTGGTATCGCCACTTCGACCGACTCGACCGGTGTCAAAGCCTCACTCCAAAGCACATCATTTCGATTGGGCGAGATCAGGCTTTTTAGCACATTTTCGCTCAGATTTACTGTGTTCAGGGCATCGTAAACGGCCTGTTCGTAGTTGGCGACCTGCGTTTCGGCGGCGACGATGTCAATTGGTGCAAGTTGGCCTTCGGTCACGAGTCGGCGGTTGTGTTCGAGTTGATCTTTGGCGTCGCGAAGAGCATCACGCTGAACCTGCAAATTTCGCAAGGCATAAGTCAGATCCCAATACGATTTTTGCACGGCAGCAACCGTCTCGATAGAACGCTGACGAAACTGCGTATCGGTCAGTGAAAGATTTCGCTTAGCGATCTCTATCGTCCGCCGCTGCTGGTCAAACTTACGCCCGCGTAACAGTGGCTGCAAGATTGAAAACCCGAGGCTCGAATTGAGCTGCGGACTTAGGATGGAGATCGGATTATCGGTCGTAACACGCTGATTGTTGAATGTGCCCGTAAATACAGTCCCGTATTGTGACGCATAAGCTTGCAGTGCAGCGTTGCCGAGCAAGGTCCCTTGTGTTGTCTTTTGATTGCTACTGAAAATACTGACGTTTGGCACAGTCGAGCGGTCGTAATATGCCTGTCCCGAAAGCCTCGGTTGGTAAAACCCGCGTGCCGCTTGTAAGTCAAATTCAGCTATCGTCGCTGTTTTACGCGATATTTCGATGTCGCGGTTATTGTCGAGAGCCAGTTCAATAGCCTCGCGTAGCGTCAAAGTCTTTTGCTGGGTCATATCGACACCGACCCGGCCCAGATCGGGCAAATATCGAGCGTCGGACCGATATTTAGGAGCGATCTCCGGCACGCCCTTGATATTTTCGGGCGCGACGTTCTGAGTGTCCGAACTGATGGTGGGCGTCGGGGTTTGCGCACGGATATCTACCGCCACCGCCCCAGCCATCAGGCTCAAAATAAAAATGTATAAAAGCCGCTTCATAACTATTACTTACTTAGTATCGTGCTTGTAGCTCCAGCCAGCCGCCGCTTTACTCCGCCAAAAAGCCATTCGGAAAAGCGATTTACATATTTGAAGAGCCGCAATTCGGAGAGGTCGTCAAATATTGAATAAAAAACAGGCACTGCAAGCAGCGTCAGCAACAAACAGAGCGATTGTCCGCCGACTACGAGAACGCCGATTGAGCGGTTCGTTCCCGAACCTGCACCGCTTGAAAATACGAGCGGCAGCATACCTGCAACCAGTGCGATGGTTGTCATCAAGATCGGACGCAAACGGTCGCGGTTTGCCTGAATGATCGCGTCGTAGCGGCTCATGCCGTGCGAACGCAGATTATTTGTATGGTCGATCTGCAAAATTGCGTTCTTTTTAACAACGCCGAAAAGCAGCAGTAACCCGAGGCCAGAAAAGATGTTTACGGTCTGTCCGGTCGCCAGCAGGCTTACGATGCCAAATGGTATCGAAAGCGGCAGTGTCAGCAGGATCGTCACCGGATGGATGAATGATTCGAACTGTGCCGCAAGCACGATATACATAAAAATGAACGAAAGCACTATCGCTAAAGCAAAGTAATACAATGACTTACCAAGTTCTTTCGACTGGCCGACATATCCGGTCGTGTACCCGGCTGGCAGGTTCATGTCTTTAACAAACTTATTTATCTCAGCCGTGATGCTCGTCGCCGACCCGCCGGGTTTTGTATTAGCGAGCAAGGTCACTTGCCGCTGACGGTTGGTTCGGTCAACCGAACTAGGGCCCGTTCCGTTCGTCGTTTTAACCACACGGTCGAGCGTAACTAAGCCCAGTTTTACCGAGGGGACGATCATTCTCTTTAGCCCTTCGAGGCTCGTGCGAAACGGATTGATCGCCCGCACGGTAACATCATATTGATCTGAGCCCTGGTTAAACGTCGTCGCATCCTGTCCGGCGACGAGAGTATTTAGGGCTTGGGAAACATCACCTACACGAACGCCCAGATCGGCCGCTGTATCGCGGTCAACCTCAAGCTGGACCTCCGGTTTGCCGCTGATAAGCGTCGAATCTACGTCTACTGCATCGGGGATCGTCTTCATTTTTTCGAGCAGTTTCGATGAGAATTCTTCGAGCTTTTTCAGATCCGGGCCTGAGATCAAGAACTGAACGTTGGCATTACGAAAACCACCGCCTGAAAATGCTGCGACAGGCTGTACGGAAGTGCGATAATCCGGAAATTTAGCAAGAGCGGCTCGCGCATCGACCATCAATTGTTCCTGCGATTTTGCACGGTCGCCTATATCGCTAAGCTTTACATAGATCGAGCCCGAATTTACGACCTGCTGCTGTCCGCCGCCGACAGTGGCCAGCGTATCGGTCACGCCCGGGAGCTTTCTTATCTCAATAGCTACCTTTTCGAATATCTGCGAAGTGGCGCTCAAACTGGTGCCCTCAGGCGTCCGGATCGAGATCTCAAATTGCGATTGATCGTCCACCGGCAAAAAGTTTTTACCGACGAACATAAACAGCGGGACAATACTCAAAAATACGAGAACGACGAGCGTGATTATTACCCAGCGGTGACCCATCGAAAATCGCAAGAGCCATGCATAAACAGCATCGACACGGCGAAACCATCCAGTGTAATGACTGTCCGATTCTTTCTCAGACTCGATCATGCCGTCACCCTTGATCTTTTCTTTCGTTTTTTCCGGCTTCGATTTCTTTGCCTTGATGAGCCGTGCGGCGAGCATCGGTGTCAGTGTGAAAGATACGATCAGCGAGACACCCACAGCAAACGACGCTGTCAGGCCAAAACTAAACATAAACCGTCCCACGATGCCCTGCATAAACCCGATCGGCACGAACACCGCCATCAGCGAAAGCGTAGTCGCAAGCACGGCAAGACCGATCTCGCGGGTGCCTTCGATCGCCGCCTGAAAAGGGTTCATCCCTTTTTCCTCTACAAAACGGTAGATGTTTTCAAGCACCACGATCGCATCGTCAATTACGATTCCGACCATTAACGTAAGGGCCAGCATGGTAATTTGATTAAGGGTATAACCCATCACGTAAACCAATGCGAAGGTCGAAATGATCGATGTCGGGATCGCCAGAGCCGCGATAAATGTCGAGCGGAAACTCCACAAAAACAGAAACACAACGATCGATGCGAGTATCGAGCCGAGAATCAGATGCTCCTCGATAGAATGCAGTGAGTTCTCAATAAATATAGAGTTGTCGCCGATAACGCGCATCTGAAAGCCCTTTGGTAGCGTCGTTTCGATCTCTTTGAGACGTGCCTTGATCTCGCGTGCGACGGCGACCGTGTTTTGGCCGGATTGCTTTGAAACGATCAATGTCACAGCCGGTTGGCCGTTAAGCCGGGCCTCGGACCGGATCTCTTCGCCGCCGTCTTCGGTATAGCCGAGATCTTGAACCTTGACCTGATAATTGCCGCGGGTTGCGACGACGACATCGTTAAATTGTTCGGGTTTTTGTATTTTGCCGACTGTTCGTACAGCAGTTTCCGTCTGGCCCTGATCAATGCGGCCGCTGGGAAATTCCATGTTCTGAATCTTCAAAGCACCGGAGACCTCAGCAGGCGTAACATTATATGCACGCATTTTGTCAGGATCGACCCATACGTTGATCTGCCGTGCCTGACCGCCGATGATCGAGATCTGGCCGACGCCGTTGATCGACTCGATGCGTTCCTTGATACGGTGTTTCGCCACCTCGGTCACCTCGCGGAGCGATGTCGGGGCCGAAATGGAGATACGCAAAACCGGAGCTGCGTCGGTATCGAGTTTTTGAACGGTCGGCTGCTTTGCAGTTTCGGGGAGCTTGGGAATTACAGTCTGGACGCGGTTTTCGACTTCCTGGGCAGCCACGTTTACATCTTTTTCCAGCACAAACGCCACAAAAACCTGTGAAATGCCTTCGACAGATGTTGACCTGAGTTCATCAATGCCGCTTATCGTATTAACAGCCTCTTCGATCTTATCTGTAATTTCTGTTTCGACCTCTTGAGGCGAAGCTCCGGGGTTTACGACAGTTATAGTGACGGTCGGAAAATCGATCTTTGGGAAAAGGTCAACCCCGAGGCTCAAAAACGAAAACGCACCTACAACCACGAGTGATAGGATCAACATCGTAGCGAAAACCGGACGCTTTACACATACTTCAGCAAGCCATTGCATACTTCATTTTAGTCCAAAGTCCCGAGTCCAAGGTCCAAAGTCCTCGGTCTCCTACTTGAACTTGTTCCCCCTTAATTCCGACTCTCGTAGATACTTCATAAATCCGCTGATCATCCGACCAGTTTCAATTAGCGCTTGTAAGTTGCTCGGAATTGATCTTCCGTGATGTAATTTTGGTCAAATGCTGCGAATAACTGAGATCTAACCTCTCCGCAAGATCCCTTTGCTATTGATAAGAATTGGATAAATTCTTTATCACCGCCGCGTTCGAAGCCCTCTGCGATATTCGACATGATTGAGATGACGGCACGCCTGATTTGGTCGCGCAGGGCAAAATCACGAGTGAAATTGCCCTGCGAAGACATTTCATATATCAGTCGCGTACATCCCCGAGCTTTCTTCCACGACTCGATATCTTCAAAGCGGTCTATCCTCATATAGCTCGAAACAACGAAAGACTTTGGGCCTTGGACTTTGATTACAGACTCCTTACGAGTACGCCGTCAAATAGCGTGCTTACATTGCTCGTCGCGACCACGTCGCCCTCGTTAATGCCCTGTTTTACTTGAATCAAACCGTTTTCGAGTAGGCCCGTCTGGACGATAACCTCGCGAACGGCTCCGTCTTTGACGATGTAGATCTTGTTTATATCTCCCTCGGCTTTTATCGCCGAAGCCGGGACCATAACCGCGTTTTCGGGCTTTGACTGCGTGATCCTGACGGTCGCAAATTGTCCAGGCTTTAACAGCCCGTCGCCATTGGCTACCTCTGCTTCAACGGTCAGTGTTCGGGCCGAGACATTCACGTTCGGCAAGATACGTGCGACCGTTCCGGCAAAATTACGGTCTGGGTAAGCACTCGTTTGCAGCGAAATTCCCTGTCCGACGGCGACTTTGCCGATCGATGCTTCGGGAACGTCGATCTTCAAACGCAGTGGAGATGTGCGGACGATCGTCGCGATCTTTGTGTTCGGAGCACTAGGGGATATGTATTCGCCGGGATCTGAGACACGCTCCGAAACATAGCCGCTGATCGGTGCATAGATGACAGTGTCGGATACAGCTTTTTGGGCGGCCTCGACCTGCGTTTGTGACGTTGTAATTGCTGATCTTGCAGATGCGACCGCTGCCTCAGCCGAATTTATTGCTTTAACTGCGACTGCTGCATTTGAACGCGCTTCGTCCAATTGTCCAATTAGTGCATCACGCTGCGAACGCCGCTGATCGAGCGTCGATTTAGATACATCGCCTGTATCGAAAAGATGCTGTGCTCGGGCCAATTCTTTCTCGGCAAGCACGAGTTGGGCGGTAACCGATTTGACCTGTGAAAATGTCGCTATGTCGAATGTCTCGCCGTCTTTTACACCTAGACGTATCTGAGCCTGACGCAAAGCGGCAATCGATTGATCGGCCGCTTTTTTCTGCTGTCCGACCTGTGCCTGTGCCTGTTCGAGCCGGATGCGAGCATCGCGGTCGTCGAGGCGGATAAGCACGCTACCTTTTTGCACAAAGCTGCCGACGTCAAAATTGACCTCGACGATCTTGCCTGCCACCGACGGTGCGACGTCGGTCTGCTCGTCGCTTGCGAGGTTACCGGTCGCCTCAAAATACGTCGGGATCGCCCGAATGACTGCTTGCGTCGTAGTCACATCGACGATCGTCGGCTGTGAATTTGTGTTTACGTTTACGTTCACGGCCTTAGAGCCGCAACCCGCAATCGCTATCACTGCCGCAAAAACCACGGTCGCCGGGAATATACGTGCTTTCTTGTCTCTCATGATATTTGTCGTTTTGTCTCGTTTACGACTTGATCCCGCGAAGCAGGATCTCTGCAAAATTCTTAGCTGCCTCTTCGTTCGGAATATCCAAAATAGTGCGTCCCTTGTCCCATAAAATGTTGTTTAGCGAATGGTGTATCAGCATCCCGAGCAGCGAACGCACGGCGATTCGCGGATTCATTTCCCTAAACGCGCCGTCGCGTTGTCGCTCC
>JBKJRA010000358.1:0-7504 GCA_046594975.1 Pyrinomonadaceae bacterium
CAATGAAATTCAAGTTTTTATTTGTCGTTATAGTTTCGTTTTTCGTTTTTGAATCGATTAACGCACAAAGCGCCCCGCCTAGTCTCGTTGTGCAAAAAGGTTATTTATTAGGGCCTGGCGATGAAATAACCGGGAAAGTGCTAGGTGAGCCGGACTTTGACTTTATTACTACAGTAAATGAAGACGGAAAGATCGTCTTTTTTGATAAGGTGGTGATCGCTAAATGTCGCACTGAACCCGAACTCAAAGCTGAGATTACTAAAATATTAGAAAAGTACCTCAGATCACCGCAGCTTAGTCTGCGTGTCACTGATAGAAAGAGTAAGCCGCCCGCAACTGTTTACGGTGAGGTGCGTACACCGTCGCAGGTAACGCTTATGCGTAAGGTAACTTTGATGGAGGTAATTTCGTTTTCCGGTGGAGTTACAGAGGAAGCAGGAGGAAATATCCGGGTTTTTCGGACACAGCCCCCAATTTGCACCGAGGATTATGAAGAAAGTAACTGGAAGCCTGATACAACTGACCCGACCGACGTGCCGTCTAAATCGTTTAGCCTAAACAATGTAAAGTTGGGAAAGGAATCTTCGAATCCAGTTATATATCCAGGAGATGTCATTTTGGTAGAAAAAGCATCCCCTGTGTATATAACGGGCGAGGTAGCCAATCCGCAAGCGGTTTTGATCAAAGACGGAGGCCTTACGCTATTTGACGCTATCGCAAAATTAGGTGGTGTTAAACGTGAAGCGAAAACGAAAGACATCAAAATTTACCGCCGAAAGGCCAATTCAGATATACCTGAGATCTTGACTGCCAACTTCGATCTTTATAGAAAAGGCGGGCAAAAAGATATTATGCTGCAACCTTACGATGTCGTTGTAGTTGACCAAGCTAAAGACAGTATCGCTCAAGCAATTCTAAAAATGGCTCTAGGTGCCGGTAAAGGGGCTCTCGGCGGTATTACCAACGGGCTTTCGTATCGGATAATGTATTAAAGTTAGTTTGGCTTGTTTTAATTCGCCGCTTTGTAGAGCTGATCGATAATATCTTTATATCGCTCATTTACAACGCGGCGTTTCACTTTTAAAGTAGGTGTCAGTTCGCCATTTTCTACCGAAAGCTCGTGCTCGAGGAGGGTAAATTTTTTGACCTTTTCATACTTGGCCAATCCTGGTGTCATTGCTTCTATTTGACGCTCAAACAGATCTAAAATACTCGGGTGTGTGCAAAATTCTTTCGGCGATTTTATGTCGAGATCTTTGAGCTTTGCGTAGGACTCGAGCATTTCAAAATTCGGTACAATTAAAGCGGCGGGAAATTTTCTCTCATTTCCGACAAGTATAGCCTGATTAACAAATCTGGAGGCTCTGAGCATCTGCTCGATCTGTGAAGGTGCGATATATTTTCCACCTGAGGTTTTAAATAATTCTTTTTTGCGGTCGGTGATAGATAGAAATCCGTCATCATCGAGATGCCCCATGTCACCGGTCTTGAACCAGCCGTCCTCGGTAAAAGCTTCGCGGGTTGCCTCTACTTTATTATAATAGCCTGTCATCACGCCGGGTCCGGTTACTTCGACCTCGCCGTCTGCCGCGATCCGTACATGTACGTTTCTGATGGGTTTGCCGACGGTGCCGACACGTACGGCGGACGGATTGCTAGATGAGATAACCGGTGAGGTTTCCGTCAGGCCGTAGCCCTGCATTATCGAGATACCGGCTCCGGTAAAAATAAGATAGATCTCTTCGGGTAATGCGGCACCACCGGTTATGCAAAAACGCAGCCGCCCGCCAAAAAATTCGCGAAGTTTGGCAAACACAACTTTGTCTGCTACTCCGCGTTTTGCCATCAATGCCATTGGTATCGGTTCGCCGGCTTCCTTCAGGACAGCGTATTCCTTTGCGACATCGATTGCCCAATCGAAAATTACTTCGTTTATCCGCCCCGCCTGAGCAGCTTTGAGCCGAGCCCTTTCAAACACCTTTTCAAAAATGCGTGGCACACCGATAAATATTGTCGGACGCACATCTCTAAGATTATCCGGCACCTTGTCGATCGACTCGGCATAAAATACGCGCATGCCGCGCATGATATAAACATACATCCCTGCGCGTTCAAAAACGTGCGATAAAGGCAGTACAGAAAGTGATGTATCGGAACCTGAAAATACATAGTTCGCGCTGGCGTCGATCACATTTGAGATCAGATTGGCATGAGTAAGTATTACACCTTTCGGCTCGCCGGTGGTCCCACTTGTATAGATCAATGTTGCGATATCATCGCAAGTAACTAATTTTCGCAGTTCTGTCGAAAGATTAGGCTGTTCGTGTCTGAGAGTTGCTCCCAACTCCTCTAACTTCTCAAAAGTGATCACCTTTTCGTCGTCGAGGCCGACAGAGTCGAACAATACAAATTTCTCGAGTGATCCACAACCAGCTAACGAAGGAAGCAACCGTATGTAAGTCTCGGCATTCTGGACAAAAAATACGCGAGCCGCAGAGTCCTCAATAATATAACGAACGGTGGCTGGTGCCAGCGTGGTATAGATCGGTACATCGACAATACCGGCGAACTGACATCCCGCGTCAGCCAGTGTCCACTTAGGTGAATTCGCTGCCAAGATCGCAGCTCTGTCGCCCGCGCGAAGCCCAAGTGAATATAGACCGAGAGCAATATTTTCAGCTTGTTTAACCATATCAGCCGAAGATATAGCTTTCCATTCGTCGCCAACCTTGTAATTTAGGGCATCGGGCAGATCGTATTCATTGACAGATTTGAGAAATAATTCCGGCAGGGTTTTGGGTTCGTCCGCGGTTAGAGGCACACCACGACCCAAGGGTTTGTGGGTCAGTTCAATAGTATTTTCTGCGGATGACTTCAATGCGGCAACATCCCCCTGAAAAAAATCTTCAAAACTTCACCTGCCATCGGCAGCAGCGGGTATGATTTTTCCGAAAGCACCCAGTTAGTCACCATTTCATCGAGGGCACCATAGAGGATCTTGGCTCCTACGATAGGTTTGATATCTTTTCGAAAAACACCTGAGTTTTGACCGTTTTCGATCGTCTGCCGGATAATGTCTAGGTACTCACCAAAACCCGCAGCCGAAAATTCCTGCATAAATTTCGTCGAACCTCGAAGTTCAACTTGAAAGACAATAGCCATATCGCGGTCGGCACCAAGTTTTTCAAGATGAAGTTCGGCTATACGTGACAGCTTTTCAGCCGGATCGCTGATCAATGCTAATTCTTTTCTGCCCTCAGCGATAAACTCGGCCATCGCCCGGTCAAAGATCGAATGCAGAATCTCGTCCTTACTTTTAAAATATAGATAAACAGTGCCGTCGGCGATGCCTGCCTCGCCGGCTATATCAGCGACCTTTGAGTTGAAATAGCCTTTTCCAGCAAAAACCTTGATCGCAGCCCGCAGGATTGCCTCGCGTTTGTCAGAAACAACGGCTCTCGGGGCAGAGTTTGGGCGGGCAGATCTAGCCATAAAGAATTATGAATGAATATTCATTCAGCGTGCATCTAGGCTATACCACAATGTGTTTTGAAATCAAGAGAAAAGTGTCTAAAGTATGAAAGTTTAAAAATTAAATGGCGGAGAGGACAGGGCTCGAACCTGCAAGCGATCACTCGCGGTAGTTTTCAAGACTACTGCCTTACCAATTAGGCTACCTCTCCGCATAAGAGGCGAACTCAAAATATACCGCAATCGTCGGATAATAGACAAATCCGAGGCTATTTAGTGGAGCCAGCCTTTTTGGCAAATTGTTTCGCAAGCTCATTCGTAACAGCGGCTACACCCTTGATGCCCTGCATTTTAACAACAATGTTTCCTTCGCGATCCAGTACATAATGCATCGGAAAAGGAACCTCTACATCTCCGTTCTTTCCCGGTGTTCCTAGCTTACTAATAATAGTGATCGCTGAATCAGGAATTACCTGATACTTGAACGGGTGTTTTTGTAAAAATTTAACAAGCTCGTTTTTTGGGCTCGCTGCAAGGCCCAAAAATATTACATTATTATCCTTATACTGATCGACAAGCTGGTTTAATGCAGTTATTTCTTCGATACAATTAGGACAATTGATAAACCAAAGATTGAGGACGATCACTTTTCCTTTAAGGTCTGCGATGTCTATCCTTTGACCGTCCATACCGTTGACAACAAAGGTAGGCTGCGAAGTAGAATCCGGTCCGGTTGTCAGTTTTTGAGCAGAGAGCGAAACAGCAAATACAAGTATCGTGATGAGGACGCAAAAATTCTTCATAAACCACTTTTAGATTCAAAAGCGGGTTATGTCAAGAAATAAAGCAGTACTATTTACTTAAAAGTCGGGTAAGAGTTGAGTTGAGTGATTCTGTTTTGTCATAGCCGCTGGATCTGTATTCTATGACACCGGCATCGTTTATGATGAAATACGAAGGGAATCCCATATCGAGGTTGCCGCTTTTATCGCGGTCGGCATACTGCAGTAGAGTGCCAAAGCTATTAGGCAGAACCTGGGTATCGAGGTGGTTCGTCTTTAAATATGATTCGACCTTAGCGTCATTTTCCATCGTAAGGGATAGAAAAACCACATTTTTGCCATCGAAACTTTTGATAACACGATTGAGTTTTGGAAATTCAACATGGCAGATCTCACATTTAGTTGACCAAAATGTCATTACGACGACCTTGCCTTTGAGTTCATTCAGATCAATAGTGGTTCCGTCCAGCGAAGTTCCGGAAAAAGGAGGTGCTGGAGCACCTACGGCAAGACGGGTCTGAGCCGAAGCTGAAACCGCAAAGGCAAATGTGAGAATGAAGATCGCTAATACTTTCATTTATAATAGGCGAGGAAGATATTTGTTAAAGAATGTTCAACATCTTATTTTAAACAAACTGCTAATGCATTGTATATTCAGAAAAACAAAATAGAAAGCGAATAATATCATAGACGCTATTTACACGGGTGATTGCGCATAAATGTTAAAATCTCAAAATGCTCCTCGAGTCAATAAATGCTGAGAATTTCCGTAATCTAAAAGGAGGAATTGTTTGCACAAATTGTCTGAATATTCTGGTCGGCGAAAATGGACAAGGCAAGACAAACTGGCTCGAAGCGATAGCTGTTTTAGCATCAACACGTTCATTTAGGACCGCGAAACTGCTGGAAGCCGTAAATTTTGACCAGACAGCTGCGTTCATTCGCGGCGATGTGCGTGAATCGCCGGAGATCGTCCGCGAGCTTCGCGTCGAGATCAAAGGCAACATCAAAACTCTTTCTGTGAACGATAAAAAGGAGACAGCCCAAAGCTATCTAGGGCAGCTCCATGCCGTTGTGTTCAATTCGGACGAGCTTGATATTGTTCGCGGCCAGCCTGATGCACGCCGCCGTTTTCTTGATGCCGGGATCACATCGCTGCACCCTCCCTTTGTTCAGGTGTTCGCTGATTACAATCGAGTGATCAAACAGAAAAATGCTCTGCTCCAAAAGGCACGTGACAACGAGCAATCACTAGATAAGACAGCAGATATGCTGGAGCCTTGGAACACGCAACTCGCGACGCTGGCGGCAAAGATCCACAGAGCCAGAGTGCGTTTCGTCGAGCGTCTGAATGAAGTATTGGAAAAAAAGCTGTTTGGACGTGAGGAAACGTCGGTCAGATATCAGTCTTCACTGGAGGGAAAAGGCGACCTCGCCGATTATCACGCTTTGATTACCGAGCGTTTAAAGCTTCGGGTGCAGGCAGAGGTTATTGCCGGACATGCTTTGATCGGAACCCACCGTGATGAGCTTGAAATACTCTTTGACGGCCACGACCTAAGAAAATTTGGCTCTGCTGGTCAGCAGCGAAGCGCTCTGCTGCTGCTACAACTTGCGAACATAACTGTTTACCACGCGACACGCGGCGAGTATCCCCTTTTTCTGCTCGACGACATCGACGCCGAACTCGACTATGCACGTATCGGCCAGTTGCTCGACTATTTGCAAGGCAAAACTCAAACTTTTGTGACTACTTCGAAGGATAGTTTTGTCCAAAAATTTGGTGAATCAGCGGCCGTTTTTTCGGTTAGTGCGGGAGCAGTCAAACTGCAATAAAATAAAGCCATTTATCGCCATTCCCCGCTGTCTTAGTCTGCTAAGAAATGTTAAAATATCTTTTTAGATTTCGGCAGATTTTCACATCTAAAAGATCTACAAAAAACACAGAATTCATATACCAAGATCGACAAGTTTTACAGACAGAGGTTTCAAAAATTGGCTAAGGCAAAAGAAGAGTACGGAGCAGATTCCATAACAGTCCTCGAGGGACGCGATGCGGTGCGTAAGCGCCCCGCTATGTACATCGGTTCGACGAGCGAGATAGGGTTGCATCATTTGGTTTACGAAGTCGTAGATAATTCGGTTGACGAAGCTCTTGCGGGCTATTGTGACACGATCGATGTTACGATCCATATAGACAATTCCATAACGGTTGTCGATAACGGCCGCGGCATTCCGACCGATATGCACAAGCAAGAGGGGCGTTCGGCGGCTGAGGTCGTGATGACGATCCTGCACGCGGGCGGTAAATTCGACTCAAATTCATATAAGGTTTCGGGCGGACTTCACGGCGTTGGCGTGAGTTGCGTAAACTTTCTGAGCGAATATTTGCGGCTTGAGATCTGGCGTGATGGTGCGACGCACGAAATGGAGTTTGAAGCAGGCATTTCGATGGCTCCGCTGAAAAAAACCGGCACGACCACAAAGCGCGGCACCAAGATCACGTTCCGGCCCGATTCGAGCATCTTTGAAACGACAATTTACAGCTTTGAAAAGCTGTCGGAGCGTCTGCGTGAAAAGGCCTTTCTTAACAAAGGCATTCGCATTAACATCAAGGACGAACGTGAGCAGCCTGAAAAATCGCACGATTTCTATTACAAAGGCGGCATCGCCGAATTCGTTAAGCATCTCAACCGCAACAAAGCGCCGCTCCACGATGAGCCGCTTTATTTCGAGATGATCTCAGACGACCTCTCGATCGAGGTGTCGATGCAGTATAACGACAGCTACGACGAAAAGATCTTTTCCTTTGCTAACAACATCAATACGGTTGACGGCGGGACACACCTTTCGGGTTTTCGCGGAGCGATCACGCGTACTATCAATAACTACGCCGAATCGTCGGGCATGGTCAAAAATGCCAAGGTCACGCTTACCGGCGATGACGTTCGCGAGGGGTTAGTCGCAGTGATCTCGGTCAAGATACCGCAGCCACAGTTTGAGGGGCAGACCAAGGGTAAATTGAATTCTCCGGTTAAAGGGCCGGTTGAGTCGTTTTTAAACGAAAGGCTCGGTGAATTTTTTGAGCAAAACCCCTCCGTCGCCAAAAAGATCGTTGGTAAGGCAGTCGATGCAGCCCGCGCCCGTGATGCCGCCCGTAAGGCACGCGAGATCGTCCGCAAGAGTGCATTGGGAAGCTCTACACTGCCCGGCAAACTCGCTGATTGTCAGGAAAAAGATCCGGCGTTGTC
>JBKJRA010000055.1:0-3329 GCA_046594975.1 Pyrinomonadaceae bacterium
AAGACGGCCAGGATGTCACGGTAAAAGTCCCGGTCGGTACGCAGGTATTCGATCCGGAATCGAACATACTACTGTTCGATTTTACTGAGGTTGGTCAACGCTATCTGGCAGCCAAAGGTGGCAAAGGCGGTTGGGGAAATTCACATTTTACGACCTCGACGCGGCAAGCTCCTAAATTTCACTATGACGGCCGCCCCGGCGGCGAGGCTGAATTACAACTCGAGCTAAAATTACTCGCTGATGTCGGACTTCTAGGCTTTCCAAACGCCGGCAAATCGACGCTGATCTCCGTCATATCTGCAGCAAAACCAAAGATCGCAAACTATCCTTTCACAACGCTTGAGCCAAACCTCGGCGTCGTCGATATGGGTGATTTCAGGACATTTGTCGTCGCAGACATTCCCGGCTTGATCGAAGGTGCATCAGAAGGCGCAGGACTCGGCGACCGTTTCTTAAAACACATCGAGCGAACAAAATTAATGCTCCACCTCGTAGATGTCTCATCGCTCTCGGGCCGCGATCCGGTTTCGGATTACGACATCATCAATCGTGAGTTAGCAAATTACGACACCGACCTCGCAAAGCGGCCTCAGATCGTCGTCGCAACAAAGCTCGACGCTCTCGACGAACCTGAGCGGCTCGAAAAATTAAAGAAACGTGCCAAAAAAGATAAAAAGCCATTTTTCGAAATATCATCGGTCACGAATCTCGGAGTAAAAGAATTGGTGGCAGCGGTTGCCAAAACATTAGATCAACTGGCCACTGAAAACACTGAGAACGCGGAAAAGGCACGAAAATATTAAGAGACGCCGACACTTGGTATTTTTTATTTCCGTGTCCTCTGTGGTTAATATTCTTAAATGAGGCGAATAGCATTTTACGGAGGCAGTTTTGACCCGCCGCACAATGGGCATTTGGCGATAGCTTGTAGTTTGCTCGAAAAGTTTGAATTAGACGAATTCGTCTTCATTCCAGCTTTTCATGCTCCGCATAAGGTTCGTCTGACGCCGACATCAGCCTATGACCGTTACGCGATGCTTTGTTTGATTACTGCAAATGAGCCTAGCATCAGCGTCTCTAAAATGGAGATCAACGTGCCGGAAAGGCCATATTCGGTTGAGACGCTGTCGCGGATAAATGAAGAGATGCCGGACGACGAGATATTTTTTGTTATGGGAGCCGACTCGTGGATGGATATAAGGACCTGGCGTGAATGGGAAAAGGTACTAATGATGACAAATATTATTGTTGTCACACGTCCCGGAGTTGATATTGGCTTTGAACACGTTACAGACGATATAAGACAGCGAATTATAGATTTGAGAAACAGTGCGAATCCGCATTCCGGAATCCACATTCCGCAATCTATATATGTCACCGATGCCGTCGAAATAAACATTTCCGCGACCGCGATCCGGCAGAAGATCCGCTCAGACGATGGAAGTTGGCGAGCAGATGTTCCTGTCGAGGTTGCAAATTACATAGAAAAATATCAGATTTATAGCTAATGGAAGAAACACAAGAAAGATCGCTTCAACGCGAAGCAGTAAAAGTAGAAATTGTAGAAACGCCAACGCCGTTCGCCATGCTCGACCCTGAGGTTCAGCTCGCAATAAAATGCGCGAGTGAGAAAAAAGCTTTTGACCTGATCGCCCTCGATCTGAGAAGTATCGCGAGCTTTACAGAGTTTTTTATTATCGCCAGCGGTTCTAATCAGCGTCAGGTCCAGGCAATCGCGGACGAGATCAACGAGCAACTCAAAAAACAGCTCAGCTCACGCCCCGTCCGCATTGAGGGTTACAACACAGGCGAATGGATCCTCGTAGATTACGGCGATTTCATCGTCCATATATTCAATGGCGAAGCCCGCGAGTTTTACGACCTCGCTCGTTTGTGGCTCGATGCACGTAAAGTGGAAATACCGGAAAACATCTGATGAAGTTTCGTTTTCTATGGGTCGGCAAGACCCGCAATAAAAACTATCTGGCGCTGCAGGACGAATACTTGCAGCGTCTTTCACATTTTGTGAAATGTGAAGTGATAGAGGTCCGAGATGCCTCGTCTCACGAAGGCAAGAAAATTGAAGGCAAACGAATTCTCGAAAAACTGAATCAAACACCCTTTGTCTGCCTACTCGATGTTACCGGACGCGGTATTTCGTCGCATGACTTAGCAAAAGACATCGAGAAATGGCAGAACACTGGCTTGAAAGAGGTCACATTCGTTATCGGCGGAGCAGACGGCATCTCACGCGAAGTTGCTGAAAGGGCCCACGCCGTGCTATCTTTATCGTTTCTCACTTTTACGCACGAAATGGCTCGTGTCGTAATGCTAGAGCAGTTATATCGGGCCTATACAATTATCAAGGGTTATCCGTACCAGAAATGAGTAAATCGAATCTAAAAGAAATCAAAGAAAAGCTGATGGCCGAACGCGATCTGCTTATCGAAAAATTAAAGGGCAACGACTTATCGATCGACGACGCCGAAACGCCCGACCCGGTCGATCTCGCCGTGCGCAACTATTCCAAAAACGTGCAGCTTGCTGTGTCAGAGAATGAAAGCAAGCAGCTATCGCTGATCGACGAAGCTCTTCTACGCATCGAGGACGAAGAATACGGCGTCTGTCTTAACTGTGAGAAAGAAATTAACCCAAAACGACTCGCCGCGATCCCTTGGGCACGGTTTTGCCTCGATTGTCAGGAGCTTTTGGAAAAAGGTTTGCTCGACGAAGACTAATATTTGACCAATGCTAAAGGGGCTTCAAAACTCCCTGCTCTCGCTAGTCTATCCGCAAGAATGCCGTGCCTGCTTGGGCTTAGTCAAAAATATCGACGACGGCATTGCATGTTCCAAATGCTGGGATGTGACACGCATATTTAATGGCACCGAAATGCTCTGCGACAAATGCGGAGCCTTTTTTGGCGACACAGCCGCTCCGGTTCCGGTTTTTTGTCACAAATGTGACGACCATCATTACGACAAAGCCGCCGCTATCGGCATCTATGAAAAGGCCCTCTCTGCGTCTATCATCAATCTCAAAACAGTTCCAGTGATTGCTCGCCGGATAAAAAAAGCTATTCCTCAAGCCATTAAACTCGCTCATTTTGACAACATCGATGTAATCATCCCGATACCGCTTTCACGCCAACGAATGCTCGAACGCGGGTTTAACCAGGCCGAGAGTGTGGCGGAGATCGTCTCTCGACACCTAGGTATTCCGATCGACACCGCGAGCCTCACTCGAAAGGTGCATACACCGATCCATCGGATGGCAATGGACAAACGTGCAAGAGAATTGACAGTTCAGAACGCGTTTGAGGTTGTTAG
>JBKJRA010000142.1:0-3369 GCA_046594975.1 Pyrinomonadaceae bacterium
TCGCATTCCCCTCTGCCAAAACCTCAACGCGGCCGTCTTTTAGATTCGTTACGTAGCCTCGAACCTGGTGCCGCGAAGCGACACGTTGGGCGAAAAAACGAAATCCGACGCCCTGCACTTCGCCGCTGATGAGGAATTTTCTCGCGATCATCAAAACACGTCTCTCAGGTCAAAAGACATTTTGGCAAGTTTACCCGTGTATGTGCAAATCCAGTTCTAGTGGTATTTGATTTACAAAACCTGTCTTTAGTGCCAAAATTGGTTTGATGAATCGCGTTATCCTAACTTTAATTTTTTTGCTGGGTGCTGTAACGGTTACGGTTTCCCAACAGAGGCCCTTGCTTACTGATGACGTTGATATTACGCCCACCGGATCGATCGAGATCGCTGCCGGAGTGGATTTTTTCCAAGACGCGAAATTTCCGCTTTCGGGTATCAAAGGCGACCTTACCCGCGTCGGCAACATCCGGTTACGCACCGGCTTTGCACCAAATGTCGAGCTCCAGATCGAAGGCACACTGCAAAATTACGTGGCGATCAATTCTCGCGGCCCTTCGGCTATACCCCTTAACGTAACCGGGAATTCGACCAACGACATTGATGATTTTATAGTCTCCGCTAAGATCAAACTGCGCAATGAAACGAAACTATTGCCTGCTGTCGGTTTGAAATTTGGCTTTCAAATGCCTAATACCGATCAGGCAAAAGGCATCGGGACAAATCAGATCAACATATTTACCAAGATACTGCTGCAAAAGAGATTTGGCAGCGTCGTCAACAAGACAGCAAAATTCAACGCGATGGGCAATATCGGTCTCGGTATAATGACCGCCCCGCTTGAAAGATTCACGCAAAACGATCTTCTACTCTACGGCCTCGCGGGTATCTATCGGCTGACTGACAACGTCAATCTGCTCAGTGAGGTTAACGGCCGCGTTAATACTCGCGGTGGAACTGCCCCGCTCGGCACGGAAAGTATCGGACAGTTTAGATTTGGTGGTCAGATCAAGGCTTCGGGTTTGCGTTTCGATACCGCTTTCGCTTACGGCTTGACCAAATTTAGCCCACACACAGGCTTCATTTTTGGTGTTACATACGTAAGCCCGAGCATTTTCACACCTGCAAAATAGCTAAATATTTATAGGCGAATGCCCTTTCCCAATGTGCGGAGCAGTCCGTATAGCCTCAGCCACAAAATCTTTCGCTATTTTCACGGCCTCAGTCAAAGTTTTCCCCAAAGCCAGATTCGCGGTTATCGCCGCCGCAAGTGTGCATCCCGTTCCATGTGTCGCTGTCGTCTCAATGAAATCGCCTTCAAAAACTATCAAATCATCGCCTATATATAAATGGTCGGTCGCCTTTTTTCCTGCACTTTCCACTTTCCACTTCCCACTTTCCACTTCGAAAGAGTGTCCGCCTTTTATCAACACATTCCGCGCACCCATTTCACGCATTATCGCCGCTGCTTTCACAATGTCAGCAGGCGAATTGATCGGCATTTTAGCGATCCTTTCGGCCTCTGGAATATTTGGCGTGATGAGGTCAGCGATCGGAAAAAGCATTTCGATCATTGATTTCAACGCAGCATCGTCGATCAGATCAAAACCCGATGTCGAACGCACGACCGGATCGACCACAATATTCGTTAGCTTTCGCTCGGTAATGATCTCGGCGACAGTCTCGATGATCTCACGCGACGGCAGCATACCGGTTTTTACCGCCGCAACCGTATAATCATCCAGAACAGGCTCAACCTGTTTCCTCACCGAATCTGCCGTCTGATGCACCGCGCCAAAAACACCCGTCGTATTTTGAAACGTGACCGATGCAACCGCCGCCGTCGCAAAACAACCAAACGCCGAAAACGTCTTGATGTCAGCGACGATCCCTGCTCCACCCGAAGGATCGAGTCCAGCGATGGTCAGGCAAATTGGTTGGTGCGATTTAGACATATAAAAAGTTAAGCTGTCAGCTAATAGCTATTCAGCCGTTAGCTGTATTTGACTTTAGCTTTGCACATATCGATCTTAGTTTGTCCGGATCGCTGAGCGACCGTATCGCAGCAAATCCGCTTGCTCCGGCGGCTAAAACCTCAGTATAATTTGTCTCGTCGATGCCGCCAAGAGCTAATACCGGAAATGGCCGCAGTTCGTCGCAGACACCTTTTAGCACCGAAAGCCCAGCCCCTAAACCTTTTCCCGGAGTCTCAAAAACCGGCGCGAACACAATGAAATTTGCACCTCGCTCGACTGTTTTTTTTGCGGCTTCGAGCGAATGAGTCGATGCTCCTATAATAAAGTTACGCGGAAAATTGTCTCGAATAATATTGACCGGAAGTGAATTTGCCGCAAGATGCACGCCGTCTGCTCCGGCCGCAAGTGCAATGTCTGCACGGTCATTTACCAACAATCTCGTCGATGTCCCGCGAGTTATCTTCGCCGCCTCAAACGTCAATTCAAACATCTGCCGTCCGGTAATCTGCTTTTCGCGGATCTGAATGAGGGCGACTTTTTCATCAACAGCCATGCGGATAACGTCGAGTATCTCTTGGCTTTTCTGTTCGAAATTCTCAGGCGTGACATCGCCTTTTGTTATTAGATAAATTGTGGGTTTGGCGAGGTCTAGGCTCACTATCTTTCCGTTGTGCCATCTTGCAGCATCGTGACGCTATGGTTGAAATGAAAGGCTTCCCACACGGCGATGAACAGGTTCATCACGCCGAGCCCTGTAACGGCTCCGCGAAACCAAGTCGAGGCGACCACTTTCTGTAATCCGTGCATACCGGTCTTGTCTGCTAGGAACGCCAGTAAATAATTATCCGCCCACGGGCCAAACAGCGCGTCCCACGGCGACAATATCAGGTAAAACCCGAGCAGCAGACATAGAATAATAAAGAAAATGACGGTAAGTCTTTCAATCATTATAAGGGCTTTTCCTGTGTTTTTGTTTGTTCGTCTCTCTTAGTTTCCATTAGGGATTGAGTTTATAATAGTTACATAGCGTTCGCAATTTTTCGGCGGACTTGGCACACCACAGGCACACGAAAAACGGATTGACTTATGAAACCAAAATTAGAATCTGAAAATACAATCCCGGAAAACGATCAAATAGCCTTCGACTTAATTGATCGAATAATTGAAGAAGAATGCAAAGCGGCGGATAAGTTAAAAGATCCGGGATTATCACCGAAGGCCAAAGACCGAAGTGAGATAGCTAACAAGATCAGCAATTCAATTTTGGAAATGATGAAGAAGGATACAATGCCCTTCATATTGAGCAGAAAGACATCGGATGCATTGGTGCAAATAGTAAGACGATCAAATCTTGATAAATTTACGGCGGAATGCGTTTTTCGTTTTCTCGAACTCA
>JBKJRA010000176.1:0-3453 GCA_046594975.1 Pyrinomonadaceae bacterium
TTTTTCAGGACGACGAGGCGATCGTTGACGGAATAAACGCTCAGGTTATTGTTAACCCCACGCTTGAAACCCTTGAGAAATTTTCTAACTTGTCCAGCAAGCAAAATATCGTCTCTACATTGGCTAACGGTTCTGGCAAACATGTCAAAACACTGGATGGTCATGAGATATTGATCCGTGCTAATGCAGACATGCCCTCGTTGTATCGCGTTGCCGAACGTGCCGGAGCAAGCGGGATCGGGCTCTATCGCTCGGAGATCATTTTTAATCAATTTCAAAACTTTCCATCCGAAGCCGACCAGATCACAGCATATCGTGCAATTGCCGATGCGGTTGGTGATGCTGGCGTTCGCATACGGACATTCGATGTCGGTGTCGGTCAATTGGCAGGTGATGCCAGAACGATCGAACCTAATCCGTCATTAGGATTAAAATCGATCAGGTTAAGCCTTACCAGCTCTGACTATTTCCGCACACAAATTAGAGCCATCTTACAGGCATCCCACGAGCGAAAGGTCGATATCGTCTTGCCAATGATTTCCGGCGTAAGCGATATATTGGCATTGCGCTCGATTATCGAAGAAGAACGGGACAAACTTAAAAATGCTGGAAATCTGATAGGGAATCCGGCGATCGGCGTTATGATCGAGGTTCCTTCGGCAGTAATGACAGCTAGTGAGATCGCTCGTCATGTTGATTTTATGTGCCTTGGGACCAATGACCTTGTGCAATATATGCTTGCAGTCGATCGAGATAACGAAGCAGTAGCCGATTGGTATCAAACTCTCCACCCCGCAGTGATCCGCGGCATTCGGGATGTAATATCAGCCGGAAAAAAATCTGATATTCCAGTTACAATATGCGGCGAGATCGCCGGTTCAGCATTCTATGTGCCGTTGCTTATCGGCCTTGGGGCTTGTGAGTTGAGCATGAATGTTATTTCAATTCAACAAATACGCCATCTTATTTCCGGTATCACTTCAATAAATACCGAGCAACTTATTGAGTCTATTGAGCTTTGCGAAACGGCAGAGGAAATAGAATCGATCCTTCGTGACCATTATCAGCAAAACTGGAGCCATTTATTTCCTCAAGGGCTCTTATCTGCAAAATATCCTTAAAATATTTACCAAAAACTAGAATCCACACGGTTTTATCTGTTTATTAAAACGGTAAAAGCTGCGCCAGCCGCAGCCTCAGATCACCGATTAAGCCGATAAAACCAGCCATGATCTTACATAATAAAACAGTCCTTATGGCCATAGCGGCCGCTTTTACTCTTTCAGCGTGTACAAATATCGCCTGCGGTCAGGCTATAGACCGTAGCAAGAATAACCCATATTCGCCAAGCCCAGCTGCTGGCTCGTTGACAGAAAAATCATCTCAAGTTCAAGGCAAACTATTCGAACCTGTAAATATCTCTATTGCAAAAGTTAGCCGTGATATGGAGATACGCCCGCCGTCCGCACAAACGGCCTACAAGACTGTAAAAAGCCAACCAGTTAGATCGACAAATCCCATTGAAATATACAAAGTAGGCGTAGGCGATGTGCTTTTCGCAAATTTAAAAAACACAACAAATGCCTCTGGTTATTACACCGTGAGGGCAGACGGCACGATAGATTTTCCGTTGGCCGGTGATAATGTCATCGTTACAGGCAAAACTGCCGAAGAGATCCAAGATTTCATTGCAAACGCCATCACACTTTATGCGGACCCTCAGATCGAAGTGAAAGTTCGCGAATTTGGCAGCCACAAGATAAACGTCACCGGAATGGTCGAGCGTTCGGGCGAAAAGAGCATTCAACGCGAAGCGATACCGCTTTTTGTTATACGTGCCGACGCATTGGTAGATTCAAAAGCGACTAAAGCATTGATAAAGCGGGGTGATCTTGCGAAAGTCGAGACCTACGATCTGCACGACCCAAAAACTGATGACGTCTTGATCTATCCCGGCAATTCGATCGAATTTACGGCCGATGGCAAAAGCTCTGTGCTTACATTTACAGGGTTTTATTACATTGCAGGAGAGGTCAATACCACCGGACAAAAAGAATTTATGACCGGTATGACACTTTCACAAGCGATACTTGCATCCGGCGGGGCAAAGGGAAATCCCATAAACGCGATGATCCGCCGCAAGCGCGACAATGGAACATTGAACGTCGCAGAACATAATTTGAAATCGATCAAAGACGGCAAGGCCGCCGACCCCGTTCTATTGCCAGGCGATATGATCGAGATAGGAAATTAAGGGAGTTGTAACATCTTATTGGAATGTTCAACACTTTTTGTTATACTTTCGATGCCTTGCCAATGAAGCGCGTCGGGTGATCGCTTTTGTTAACCCAAAAGAGGAAAGTCCGAACACCACAGGGCAGCGAGCCGGATAACGTCCGGGCACATTTGAAAGAGTGTGACGACAAGTGCAACAGAGAATATACCGGCCCGAAAGGGTAATGGGTGAAACGGTGAGGTAAGAGCTCACCGGCGTCGGTGGTAACACTGGCGGCCAGGTAAACTCCTCGCGGTGCAAGGCCAAATAGGGAAACGTTATTGAACTGCTCGTTCAATGTTGAAGAAATTTAACGGCGTTTCCGGGTAGGCCGCTTGAGCCGGCTGGTAACGGTCGGCCTAGATGAATGATCGCCTCCCGCCTTAGGGCGGAAGACAAGATTCGGCTTATAGATGCGCTTCATTTCGCTTGGTATTAACTTGTGTATAGTAAATCGTAAATAGTATATACCTATTTACCGTTTTCGATTCACGATTTCACTATTTAGGGAGTAAATTTTTATGGCAAACCGCAAAGGTGTATTTATTGGTGCGTATGTTCCTAACGAACTCAAAGAGTCGCTTCGCCGTCGTGCTGCGGGCGAGCATCGCACTCTCTCACAGGAAATAACACGCATTTTGGTCGAAGCAGTCCACGGCAAAGGCCTGCCCGCCGGCAGCGTTGACCGACGCGGCCAAGCCATAGTCCCTCGCCGCCGCGCGACCGATCCGCCTACCCGTCGCCGTGCCGAAGATCTGCCGTATATTGCACCTGACGGAACCAAGAAATAATATCTTAACCAACATTTTCGTAAGCGTTGCTTGATTAGGTCAGGCAACGCTTTTTTATTGACCTGCGAGTTTGTTAACATCAATTGCAATGAATAAAAACAGCGTGCTTTTTATTATCTTAGGTGTTCTCGCCGGATTTATCGCCGGATTTATTGTCGCTAACAAACTAAACGGATCTGAGATGGCGACACTGCGTTCGCAGGCGGCCGCACAGCCTCAAGCGACCACCAATAGCAACCAATCTCAATCGCCCGATGACCAGACGCTTAGCAGCGATGAGCTGAAGGCAAAGATCGCCGAAGCTGATAAAAATCCGACAAATCTTTCGTATCAAAAAAACCTGGGCATTTCGCTTTATCGTTACGCCTCGATGAAACAGGATGCCGA
>JBKJRA010000271.1:0-4403 GCA_046594975.1 Pyrinomonadaceae bacterium
CACATTCTCCAGCCCGAGAGCGTCCGACCAGAATTTCAGAGCTTCGTCGATGTCTTTTGTGGCGATGCCTAGGTGGTTTATTTTCACTTGTTAATTATTTCTTCGACTGCGGAATAAGGATCGATCTGCTTTTCGGCGATCTTTGCTGCTAGTTGGTCGAGCTTTTCGCTCGTGCCATTTTGTTTCATTAAGTCCGACAGCAGACGCTCTTGCACCAGCTCCGTCAAACGCCATTTCGCGATTGCCGTCTTTCGCACAAGACCATTTTCCTGCTTTTGAAATTCGAAATAGCTAGTGATCGCCGCCGAAAGGTCATCGATGCCTTTGCTTTCGGTGGCGATGGTCGGGACGATCGGCGGCATCCACATGTCGGGGCGATGAGCGAGGCTCAGAAGCGATTCGAGTTCTTTTCGTGTCCGCAAGACACCTTCGCGGTCGGCCTTGTTGATGACAAAAACGTCGCCGATCTCCATTATTCCCGCCTTGATCGCTTGAATATCGTCGCCCATTCCGGGCACGAGTACGACGACCGAAACGTCAGCCGTCTTGACTATCTCGACCTCGTCCTGACCAACGCCGACCGTCTCGACAATGACCTTATCAAACCCCGCAGCGTCTAATATTGCTACCGCATCGACCGTCGCTCTCGACAACCCGCCAAGATTTCCGCGAGTCGCCATCGAACGGATAAATACATTTTTATCAAGGCCAAGTGTCGCCATTCTGATACGGTCACCAAGTATCGCACCGCCTGAAAACGGGCTTGACGGATCAACGCAGACGATGCCGATACGCTCGCCTTTGTCTTTGTAGTAGAGTGCGAGCTTGTCAACAAGCGAAGATTTTCCCGCACCCGGCGAACCGGTAATTCCGATGACCATCGCCTTGCCGGTGTGCGGAAAAACGGCTTTCATCAACTCCGCCGCATCGCTGCTCCCGCCCTCGACCTTAGTGATCGCACGGGCGACCGAACGCGGGTCTCCCGCGAAAAGTTTTTCTATAATCTCACTTACATTCATCAGTAAAATACCAAATCGCTATTTTCTCATTCTTTGGTATGAAACAAAAAGGCGACATAGCCTAAGTGAAAAGTAAAAAGGCAAAAAGAGAAAGGACGACCTTCTTTCTTTGCCTTTTTACTTTTGCCTTTTGAATTGCTTACATTTGCCCTTCGTCAGCGGATGGGCCGTAGATCGAGGGAACAGGGATGTCATTTAAGCGAAGATAGACCGACAGTTGGCCGCGATGATGGATGATGTGATTCATGACGAACGACCGCATGACTGCGACCTTTGGCATCGTCATATAGACCTGTTCGCCGTTTCGCATCGTCCAGTCGGTAAAGAACGTCTCATCCGGCGTTTCGCCCAAGATGATCTTGGCTTTGGCGATGTGATCGTCAAAGAAAGCGAGTAATTCCTCGGTCGAGGTTGGCTCAAACGGCTTGAAATCAGCGGTGGCAAAATCGAGAACGTCCTGCTTGAGCGTCTCTTTTGTCCAACCAAACATCTCGGCACAATGGACGGCGAGACGGCCAAATGTCATTGACTTTTCGTGCGGTTTCCAATCAAATTTCTCGGGCGGAACGCGTTCGAGTAGGCTGCGCGTAACCTTTGCCTCGTTGTCTAACTCTGCCAAAAACGCCGTTGCGAGACGGCCGGGACTCTGTGCGGTACTTGTACTCATGTTTTTTCTCCTGTTGATGATTTTTGAAAATTAGAACAACAGTATAACACAACGTTGCACGTGTGCAACGACTCTAAAGCGATTTCAATAAATTTTTTGCGATCACGATCCGCTGTATCTCGCTCGTGCCTTCGCCGATGGTGCAGAGTTTGGAGTCGCGCCAGTATTTTTCAGCCGGATAGTCTTTAGTGTAGCCGTAGCCGCCGTGTATCTGGACGCTCTCTTCGGAAACGCGGACGGCGGTTTCGGATGCGTAGAGCTTTGCCATCGCTGATTTTTGGGTCACGGGTTTACCGGCGTCTTTTGTCGCCGCTGCCTGCAAGGTCAGCAATCTCGAACATTCGATCTGCGTCGCCATATCGGCGAGTTTAAATTGGATCGCTTGAAAATCCGCTATCGGCTTGTCAAACTGCTGACGTTCTTTGGCGTATTTAACGGCGGCTTCGTATGCTCCCTGGGCGATGCCGACCGAGAGAGCTGCGATAGAAATACGGCCTCCATCGAGGATCTTCATCGCCTGAAGAAAACCTTCGCCTTCGACGCCAAGCAGGTTTTCTCCCGGCACCATGCAGTCCTCAAACACTACCGACGCCGTTTCCGAAGCCCGCATTCCGACCTTATTTTCTTTTTTGTCGGAACGAAAGCCTTCCATCGATTTGTCGAATATGAACGCAGAGATGCCGCGATTGCCTTGTGCCTTGTCGGTGACGGCGACGGCGACGAGCGTGTTGCAAGCGATCGCGTGTGTGATGAAATTCTTTGAGCCGTTGACCTTCCAATTGTCACCGTCCCGCACGGCGTTTGTCCGAGTTCCGCCGGCGTCCGAGCCTGCTTGAGATTCGGTTAAGCCCCACGCTCCCCACGATTCCCCTGTGACGAGGGGCACGAGATATTTTTGTTTCTGAGCTTCGTTGGCAAATGTGTAGATGTGATTTGAGCACAACGAATTATGAGCGGCGACCGACAGAGCGACCGAACCGCACACCCGCCCGAGCTCCTCGATGATGGTCGCGTATTCGACATAGCCCATGCCAGCGCCGCCATATTCCTCAGGAAAAAGCACGCCCATCAGCCCGAGTTCGGCAAGCTTTGGACGCAATTCTTCAGGAAAATGCTGTGCTTCATCCCACTCCATAACGTGAGGTTTTATCTCGCTCTCGGCAAATTCGCGGATCGAATATTTTATCTGTAGCTGCTCTTCGGATAGTTCAAAGTCCATAATTCATCGCTTATAACAAACAGTTATCATCGCATAACCAATTGTTTTGAGGCAAATATTTGAACCGATGTATAATAGAAATATGAGTTGGCGGGATAATTTATTGACGACGAACGATCAGGTCAGGGAATTGCTGGAGGGCACAAAGACCATCGCAGTTCTCGGCATCAAACCTGAGTCGCACGCCGGGCAACCTGCTTATTACGTGGCAAAATACATGGCTGACGCGGGCTACGACATCATACCTGTGCCGGTCTATTACCCGGACGCGACTGAGATATTGGGTAAACCGGTGTATCGTGATCTTACGCAGGTTCCGTGCGAGATCGATCTGCTCAACGTCTTTCGCCGCTCCGAAGACATTCCGAAACACACGATGGAGATCCTGACCAAAAAGCCAAAAGCGGTATGGTTTCAGCTCGGCATCCGCAACGACGAGGTCGCCGAACGGCTTGCCGAAGCGGGGATCAAGGTCGTGCAGGATCTGTGTCTGATGGTCGAGCACCGTGCCCTGTTGCGTTAATTCAAACAGGATTCACAAGATGTTCAGGATAAGACGGGGCATAATCCTATCTATCCTGTTAAATTTTCCTTGATTGCGCTTTCCGCACAGGGTTTCGAAAGCCTTCGACTTCCTCAGCGGTTAGTTTTCTTGATTCACCGACCTTTAGCCAACGCTCGGAGATGTGGCCAATGGCGATGCGGCGGAGTTTGACGACCGAGTGGCTGATGGCGTCGAACATCTTGCGTATCTGCTGATTGTGCCCCTCGTAGAGCGTGACCTCGTACCAGCCGTTTTTGTCGGTCGATTTCAGCTCTTTTATCTCCGCCGGAGCGGTCTTGTAGCCGTCTTCGAGTAGCAAGCCGCGCCGCAGTTTATTGATCGCCGCGTTAGGTGGCAGACCTTTAACCTTAACGTCATAAACCTTAGGCACGGCCTTAGAAGACGTGATGTAATTGGTAAATTGTCCGTCGTTAGTGAGTATCAGCAGGCCTTCGGTGTTGTAATCGAGACGTCCGACAGGATGTAGCTTGCCAAAGCCTTTGACCAGATCGACGACGAGCTTTCGCCCTTCGGGATCTGCGGCACTCGAGAGATAGCCTTTTGGTTTATTGAGCAAAACATAGATATTTTCACGGCGCTCGAGGATGGTGTTGATAAGCTTTCCGCGAACCTTAATGTGGTCTTTTTCCGGGTCAGCCTTGGTGCCAAGCTCTGTCACTATTTCGCCGTTAACAGACACTTCACCGGCCGTTATCAACGCCTCAGAAGCACGCCGCGAAGCGATGCCTGCCTGGGCAATTAGTTTTTGTAGTCTCTCTTGCATAGAAATATATTAACAGGATGGACAGGATATGCAGGATATCAGGTCGGTTTACCGGACACATATCCTATTGCTCATGACTATCCTGTTTGAATTACTGAACCAGATCCTCGAAGTCTTCGATCGAAGGAAGTTCCGAAAGGTCTTTTAAGCCGAATTGAATAAGAAAATCC
>JBKJRA010000277.1:0-3414 GCA_046594975.1 Pyrinomonadaceae bacterium
AAGACGATATCGATAATCTCGAACTGTTTGCCAACAAATAGACAGTTTCCGCTCCGCACGTTTTATCCTGACGGCCAATTAAACTATATTTTATCGGTATGACTAGTGTATCGATAATCGGTGTCGGGCGTGTTGGCGGAGCATTGGCTCTCTCTCTGCCTAAGGACAAATACAGTATTGATGCTCTTGTCGGCCGCAATGACGAGATGCCTCTCATTTCGTCGGACATCGTATTTATCACGACACAAGATCCTGAGATCGTTACCGCTTCAAAGCTGCTGTCGGGGAAAGTTAGTAGCAATTCGACCGTCTATCATACCTGCGGGGCTCAGTCGTCCGCCATTCTCGCAGCTGTCAAAGCGGTCGGATGCAAGACCGGCTCGATCCATCCGCTTGTCTCGATCAGCAGTCCTGAGCTTGGCCCTTCACGTTTTCGCGGCGCATTTTTTTGTGTCGAAGGCGATACAGAAGCTGTAATATTGGGCAAACAGATCGCCCAAGATCTCGGCGGCAAGCCCTTTACGATAGACACCAAATTTAAGACTCTCTATCATGCATCCGCTGTTACTGCCTGTGGACATCTCGTTGCGTTATTCGATGCCGCCGTTGAGATGATGACAAAGGTCGGGCTTTCCGGCGAAGACGCAAAAGAGATATTACTGCCACTTGTGACTAGCACAGTCAAAAACCTCAACGAGCAAAGCACCGCGGCCGCTCTGACCGGAACATTTGCCAGAGCCGACATCGAGACATTTACGAGACACCTGCAAGCATTAAACGAATACGTGTCGGACGATCTGCTTGAGATATATCTACTTCTCGGCGAGCGTTCACTGGAGCTTGCGGCAAAGCAGGGCGTCAGCCCTGAGCGGATAGATTCGCTGCGAACAAAGGTTTCCATAGCGAAAACAAAATTGAAATGGTAGTATCGAAATCAAACGGGGACTAAGCAATTGGCTAAGAAAAAGGATAAATTCGAAGCAGAAAAGGCGATCTTTGACGACCATATTCAGGCGTCCGGATTACGTCGCACAGGGCAGCGCGATCTCATCCTGGAGATATTTCTCAGCACTGAGGACCATCTCACAAGCGAAGACCTTTACCGCCTCGTGGTCCGCAAAGATCCGTCCGTCGGACACACGACCGTCTATCGCACGCTGAAACTCCTGACCGAAGCGGGCCTCGCCCGCGAAGTGCGTTTTGGCGATAACAAAACCTACTACGAGCACCATTACAACCACGACCATCACGACCACATGATCTGCACGGAATGCGGCAAGGTGATCGAGTTTTTCTCTGCTGATATTGAATCTTTGCAAGATCAGATGGCGGATAAATTCGGGTTCAAACCGACGCATCACAGCCTCAGAATGTGGGGCGTTTGCTCGGATTGTCAAAAGCTCGCTGTCGGATCACACACGGCTCCGTCAGGGGCACAGCCACGTGTTCGCGTCAAAACGGCGATGCATTAGGAGCTACGGCGGAACATTTTGCTCGACGCAGACGTAAGTTTAATGACTGCTTGCATACAGTTTGAAAGTCATTGAACCGGGAGAATATTTATTATGGCCGAACAAAAGAAGGAAACTAAAAAAGATCCGATCCAGTCCGAATTCGAAGCACTGCCGCTGGATCAGAAATTCGCGAGCCTGCTAAAGATGGAAGCCGTGACGATAACCGAGGCGTTTAACTATGTCGTCGATAATTCGGCGAAGGCCTTTGAGAAAGCCGGCGAGGTCATCAACGATCTCGGTGCAAAGTTTGAGAAAGAAGTATCAAAGGCAACGAGTTCGCCGACGGATAAGAAAGCTGCCGACGCTCCTAAGGCTTCGACGGCAAAGCCGAAGAGCCGTCCGGCGAAGAAAGCTCCGAACGCGGGCACGGGCAAATAGCCGCAACTAAAATGTGAGAGAAACCAGCCTCGAAAAACGGGCGGCCGCGACGCTCAAGGAAAAGGGTCCATACGCACTGGCCTTTGGCATTATTGCGGTGATGCTGTTTGCGGTCGGGTTTCCGGTCTTTATCCTGTTCTTTTTCGGCGTCCTCGCGTTCTTCATCTGGAAAGCGTTCTCCTTCGAATCACGTAGCGAAACACGTCAGATATTCGAATTTTACCTCGCGACCAACGAGATCATCCGCGACGACGGACGCCGTTGGTATGGTTTTGAGATACAGGAGGCTATCGCTCGGGGCGAGGCGATCCTAAAGGGAATGAGTGCCGCTCCGCCGCTGGTGCATTTCGGGCTTGGGGTTTTGTATCAAAAGTCAGGCGATCACAGCTCCGCCGTCCGGCACCTCGAACAAGTCGTTTCCGAGACCGCCTCCGACGAGATGTCCGTCGTATTTCCTACCAAAGAGCTGCGTGAATACGTGCGGACCTTGCGAAAGATCGAGCGCAACCCCGGCGAAGCTCCCTTGACGTCATCAGCGGTGCGTTCGCTGGAGAGGATCAGGAAAAATCGCGGGCAACAGATGCTCGACCTCAGCCGCTCCGCAATCTCCGGTACACCGGCCCAATTACCCGCCGAAACACAGTCGATCGTTGACGCCGCCGAACTGCCCGAAACCGAGACCGGTGCGACCTATGATTTCGCAGACTTTGCCAGATCTAAAAAGGCAACAAAAAACACCGCCGCCCCCCAACACCCCGACCGCCAAACCATCTCCGAAGTCCTCCACGACATCTACGACAAGAACGTCCAGTAGCCCCACTCCGCCCTTGACGAAATCGAGCGGTTTATGAATAGCTGTGGACTGTAGAAATATATTGATTTTTCCAACGCCGGGCGTTATTCTTCATTCATCTTCGATTGAGAAATGCACCTGCGTCATCTGATATATCTACCGATTGCAATTCTGACCTCTTCGGTCGGGATCGTTGCCGTCCAACTATCGCGCGTGGACGTACCAATATCTGTGATAGAAGCAACTTTGGTTGCCGAGACAGAAAATCCGACTGCGAGACCCCCCGCAACAGTTCCTTTTAAAACCCGCGAAGATAATTGCGGTGAGTGGATCGATGATATCCCCATGCGGCCTATAGTCCGAAAATGGCTTCGCGGGGAGGAGATCAAGGAAGTCCCATACTGTTCTCGGACTGCGATTGAGGCAACTGCTTATAACCACTCAAACGTGATGCCACAGTTGATCGATCTAAATGATGATGGTGTTGATGAGCTAGCCGTTCGGTATATGTGTTCGCCCACCGGAAACTGTTCGATGAATATCTACCGACGAACGGGTAAATCCTATTGGCAGATCTTTAATGATCGTCAGATGGTCAGCTATTTCGACAAGCGTAAGGCACTGCACGCCGGATTTCAAGACCTTCAAACCCGGTCTCACGGAAGTTGTTGCAGTGGAGACCAAGTTGTCTATCGATTCGACGGAAGAATTTACAATCCAATCTCCTGT
>JBKJRA010000014.1:0-5607 GCA_046594975.1 Pyrinomonadaceae bacterium
TTAGTTGGCAGCGTGAGTTGCCCTGGAAGATGGTCATGCAGGCTGCCTATGTGGGTCGTCGCGGGGTACATCTTTATTACGCGGGAAATCGTAATCAGATCAATACCGATCCGATCCTTACTGATTTTATTGCAATGCAGCGTAATATTGCTCAGGGCTGTGCGGCCGCCGGTACGGGATGCCCGGTTGGGGTGACAGGTACTCCAATTGGAGTTGTAACTTCGGGCGTCTTGACGGCAGCGTTCGTTAATTCCTCTACTACTCTTACTGAATTACAGCTAAATAATGCGGGATCGTTCGCAGAAAGAATTGAGAATACTACTCTTGCATTGAAGCTTCGGGCGAATCAGCAATTTGGCGTGATCACCTATATTGATAATGCGGGAGATTCTAATTATCACGCTGCTCAATTCTCGCTTCGAAGGCGTTTCGATGGCGGATTAGGCCTTGGTGCAACATATACTTTTGCTAAATCCATTGATAATCAATCGGTAGATCCGGTCGGAGCCTCCTCCGGAGGTGGTCTTTCGTCGACAAATTCGCGTACGCCGACGGATATGCGTAATTTGCGGGACGAGCGAGCACGTTCGGATTTCGACAGGACGCATGTGTTTAACCTGACGACCGTGTGGGAACTGCCCGTAGGTCGCGGAAAATGGCTTGGTAGAGATTCCCCGGCGTGGCTGAATCATGTCATTGGTGGTTGGACAGTCAACTCTATTCAGACGTTTATGACCGGCGAGCCTTTCAGTGTCCGTAGCGGAATTAGAACTTCCAACGGGGGACACGAATCTAGGGCAGATGTCCTGGATCCGAACCTAAGAGCACAACTTCAATTTGTTAACGGAATTGTAGGACCAGTCGTTTTTGCGAATGCCAACGGATTTGCGATACCTGCACCAGGCAAAAATGGGGCGGGGCGCAACATCTTCGTAGCACCTAGTTATTACAACTTGGATATAGGGATAATCAAACAATTCTCTATTACAGAACGTTTCAAACTCGATTTCCGAACCGAAATGTTTAATGTTTTGAACCATACTAATTTTGACAACCCGCGCGATGCTTCGGTCGGTTCACCCAGCTTCAGATCAACTGTATTTGGACAAACCTGCTGTCAGGCAGTTTCTACACCAGGTTCACAAACGATCATTCAGACCGGTGAGTCATCAAGAGTGATCCAATTTGCATTGAAGCTGAAGTTTTAGAAAACTTTACTTCCGTGTTGTTCGCTCCGCAGTCTATTTTGGACTGCGGAGCCTTTTATTTGTGTTGTCTTACTTTTACCGCGTTTTGTGCGAGTTGGGCTGCGCTGGGAAGGGTTTCTAGGGCTTTTGCGATCTGAGGGTCGTCTTCGATTAGAACCTGATCTGCCGAGACAGCCCCAAACGAAGCCATAAGGATATTGTATCGTAGCCTGAGTTTGATAAACGCGGCTTCGTTTTTTAGAGCCTGCTCGTCGAACTTAAAGCCTGACGACTTCATAAAGGTATGAAAGGCGAGGGAGAGACTTTCGTTAAAAGGCATATCACTCGGTGTAACCCGATTGCCATAAGAAAAGAAGTTGGCACGAAACGTATCCTGTCCGTAAATTCGTCCGCTTACAACGTCACGGACAAAAAAGAAGATCGGGTCGAGTAGAGCAGCCTGCGTCGCGTTGAGATCCTCTACCTTAATTTTCTCGTCCGGCATAATACCATCGCCGCCGAAAACCTTGCGATCCGTGACGGTCCTCGCTTCGAAATACGCGCCGGCAAGCCCGGCGGGGCCGTCTGTGTGGTTGTAATAATCGTAGAGATCCATTCGCGTGTAATCGCGTTGTATCGAGCGTCCACTCGGTGTCAAATAACGGGCGGATGTCAGCGTTAAGCCGGTGTTGCCAGGCAGATCGATGACACTTTGAACGAGGCCCTTACCGAATGTCTTATCGCCGACGATCATTGCGCGGTCGTCGTCCTGAAAGGCTCCCGCAACTATCTCTGACGCAGATGCTGTATCTTGGTTGACCAGCACGACAAGAGGCATCGTTTCCGCCGCAGTATTTGCCGATCTCCATACCCGATTGTCGATCCTTGTGCGGCCTTTCTGGGTCAATATCAATGTTCCTGCGGATAGAAATTTCTCGGCGACTTTAACAGCTTGTTCGACGATGCCGCCGCCGTTATTTCGCAGATCGAGCACGAGCGAACGCATTCCCTGGCGTTTTAACTCTGCCATTGCAATATCGAGTTCTTCACTCGTCGTGTAGTTAAACCCTTCGGAAAGCTCGATATAACCGATGCCCGGCCGCAGCATATATGCATCCGGTATCGAAGGCTGCGGTACGCGATTTCGACGGATATCAATGGTTTCGCTACGGTTTGTTGCGGCGCGTTCGACGGTCAAACGTAGTAATGAACCGTCAGTGCCGCGTATCTTGTCGCGAACCACGTCCGAGCTTTTACCGGTCATTTTCTCACCGTTGATGGCGACTATCTTATCGCCGTATCGGAGCTGTGACTTGAATGCGGGCGAACCGGGAAATGTCGATAGCACAAACGTATCCATCACGCCGCCGCGTTCAAAGTTAGCGATCGTCGCACCGATGCCTGTGTAGCCGCTTCGTTCTTCATCCAGCAGATCTTTCCATTCGGTTGTGTCGAAAAAATTTGAGTGCGGGTCGAGTGAGCGTAATGCTCCACTCAGTGCTGATTTGGTCATTTCGCTGACGGCGATGCTTTTTCCCTCGATATGATTATGTCCGATGGTATCTTCGGCCTCGCGAATATCAGCGGCGATCTGCGATGGTTTGGAAAAATTAATGCTGGTTTCGCTACCTCTATTGGGCGATCCGCCGGATGCCGCAAATGTGCTGCCTCGTTTTATCGAAAAAGGTTCGAACGGCTCAGGAAGTTTTGACTTGATCTGGGCGGAGGCGAGCGGAACCGCTATGACTCCGAAAATATTGAGCAGTATTAGCTTTTTCATAAACAAATGAAAAACAGAGACCTTGAGTCGAGAATACTCATGATCGAGAAAGAAAAATGACCGGCGGGTGTGGCGGCACACATGCACCCACCGGTCAACAGTTTTGTATGCTTAAGTTATACAACTAACTGTTAAACATTTCCAGAGAAACAAGCAGCTTTTTTGCTTAGGTTCCAAAAATGCTCCTTTTGTAGATTGGCCAAGGCCGACAAGCAACATTACACCAAAATTTGATGTTTTGAATCTAGAATCGAACGTTAGACGAAAGATTTATTTAAAGTTATTATGTTAGAAATCATTTCTCATTTTAGGAGTCAATTATGTTTAGTAGAGCAGATTACATTGTTTTAGGTGCGGCGTTTGTCTCGTTCCTTTTTTCAGTTTCACTTTGGTTTGGTGTTTTTGGACTTGAGCATAAAGATGCGGGCGTATTTGTTGGCTTGTGGGTTCCATCGATCCTAGCTCTGGGTCTTTTCTTTAAGATAAGTTTGTTGGATAGGAAAGTTAAATGACAATAGTAATTTTTGTTGTTGGATTAGTGGTCAGCATAGCGGTTTGTTATGCCCTCTTTGCTTACACGATTTCGGAAATGCGAGAAGCTGGCGATGACAGGAGTTAGGCAAACGTCATCACTGCTAGGCTGGTTTATCGCTTGTACAACCCCACCGAATTTTTATGAACAGGAGATATTTGATCGTCGGGGCGAGCAAGGGTATTGGTAACTCTCTTGCCCGGATCCTTTCTGACGAAGGGAACGAAATCATTGCATTGAGCAGAACGGAAGGCGACCTTGCAGAGATCGGCAGTGTTACATTTTATAAATACGATGCTACCCTGACCGACGGTTTTCCAGAGATCGAGGGATCAATAGATGGCGTTGTTTATTGCCCAGGTAGTATCAATCTCCGGCCATTCAACCGGCTAACAGAGAAAGACTTTTTAGAAGATCTATTGGTCAATCTGCTCGGAGCGGTACGTGTAATTCAAAAAACTTTGCCCAATCTGAAGCAGTCAGATGCTCCGTCTATTTTAATGTTCAGTACAGTTGCCGTTCAGACCGGCATGGGCTTTCATTCGTCCGTTTCGGCGGCAAAGGGAGCGGTCGAAGGTTTGACGCGGTCACTTGCGGCCGAGCTAGCCCCGGCTATTAGGGTTAATTGCATTGCTCCTTCTCTCACAGAAACGCCTTTGGCTGAAAGACTTTTGAATACGCCTGAGAAACGCGACGCTTCGGCTGAGAGGCATCCGTTAAAGAAAATTGGTACTCCTTACGACATAGCGTCAATGGCGGCATTTTTGCTTTCTGAAAAAGCGGCCTTCGTTACCGGTCAGATCATTCACGTTGACGGCGGAATGAGCTCTATTCGTTAATCTATAATGGGGAATCGGTGCTTGAACTCTCCGCAAAATCAAGCGAAAAAATACGCCCACGACAGTGCCGCAGGCGATATTTATCTTAAGTGACTGTTTTACATTTAGCTACGAGCTGAGTGATACGAGATTGAGCAAGTGCCCCATCTGAAATCGTTTCACGCTAAGGTATTTTTGCGTGTCCTTTGACGGTGGCAGTTCGATCGCGACTCTTTCGGCAATATCAAGACCACCTTCCCGCATTGCTTGTATTTTGTCGGGGTTGTTGGTCATGGCTTTAACGCGGGTCAGGCCGAGGTCTTTTATGATCTCAACACACTGCTCATATCGGCGGGCATCGATCTCGAGACCGAGTTTGACGTTTGCCTCAATGGTGTCGGCTCCTTCGTCCTGCAATGCGTAGGCACGTATCTTGTTGATAATGCCGATTCCGCGGCCTTCCTGCTGCTGGTAAACGACCACGCCTCGGCCTTCATTAGCGATCGTCTGCATCGCAAGGTCGAGTTGCTCTCCGCAATCGCATTTTGCCGAATGAAAAACGTCGCCCGTCAGGCATTGCGAATGTATTCGGACCGCAACTGGTTGGTTCGTTCTCAGATCTCCTTTGTAAACGACGACGAATTCCTCGTCACTCGTCAACGAACGATACCCTGCGATGCGAAATTCGCCGTACTTCGTTGGCAGCCTAGCGTCGGCGGCTTTGACGACCGAAGAAATTGGACTCATAAATCGGGATGTGTTTGAGCAGTAAATCGATTCCGTGATCATAATATTTAAGTTTCAGAACAAAATAATAATGTGTCAATTGCGAAATTAATCTAAAAAAGAAGTTCGCATTTCCTGGTTAATTGGATTCAGAAATCTGGTGCCTCGTCCAAAAAAAATATCGCCATTTAGGCACCAAAACACAAAAGCACACCTAACCTAGACCATTTGTCATGTCATCTCACGTGAGTTAGTAGAAAACCTGGCGTTTTTGATTTTTCCGTGCCGAAGTGTTTTCATTAAATCTATAGAAAATATGACTCATTCATTTCAATTATTGCCGCTTGAGATAGAAGAATATGCTCTCGCAAACGGACTTCGCGTTGTGCTAAATCACGATCCTGCTATACCTGTGGTGTCGATCGCGGTCTATTATAATGTCGGCTCACGTAACGAGCGGCCGGGCCGGACGGGTTTTGCTCACTTGTTTGAGCATATGATGTTTCAGGGATCTGCCAACGTGCCCAAAGCGGGGCATTTTCAGCACATAATGAAAGCCGGCGG
>JBKJRA010000050.1:0-4212 GCA_046594975.1 Pyrinomonadaceae bacterium
GTCTTCGGATTGGAGAACATCGAAAACAGCGACGCGGAAAAACCTCTGCTACTCGTTGCCAATCATCGTTCGTTTTTTGATATGTACACCGTATCGAGCGTGATATTTCGCCGGACGAAACGGCCGGTGACCCTTTTTTTTCCGGTGCGGGCAAAGTTTTTTTATGACAATCCGGTCGGATGGTTCGTCAATCTGGTCATGGGCTGGTTTTCGATGTATCCGCCGTTTTTTCGCGAGGCGGGCGAAGCTAAAAAGCGTGAATTCGACAAATATTCGATGCGGCGGCTCGTTCAAATCAGCACCGAGGGACACGGCCACATGATCGGCTTTCATCCCGAGGGCAAGCGAAATTTCTCCGAGAATGCCTATGACTT
The DNA here is from genome assembly GCA_046594975.1 of Pyrinomonadaceae bacterium. Classification (GTDB taxonomy): domain Bacteria; phylum Acidobacteriota; class Blastocatellia; order Pyrinomonadales; family Pyrinomonadaceae; genus OLB17. Next base: position 375 of record JBKJRA010000050.1, read on the forward strand.
TCTGCCTGCTCAACCCGGCATCGGTAAGGTAATATACGAAGCTCGGCCGCAGGTTGTGCCAGTATTTATTGCGGGGCTCGGAAACGATCTGCCGAAACAGATATTGGGAAACTGGACGGGTGGCCCAAAGGTTCGTATCTGGTTTGGTGAGCAAGTCGATCTGAGTGAGTTTTACGCAAAAAGTGACCGTCTCCGAACGCACAAAGAAATTGGCGACTATTTGATGACAAAGATCGCGGAGCTTGGTGAGCGGGATCGCGAGAAATTTGAGACGAAGTAATGGAAGGGAATTCGACACGATCTGAAATAAGCATAGACAAACCGCGTCTGGAAATGAGCCCGCGTCGACGCTGGGCGGTGACGATCGGCGTGATGACCGGTATGGCGATCGCTGCGCTCGAGGCGACCGTCGTCGGAACAGCGATGCCGACGGTTATCGCTGCTCTTGGCGGGATACATTATTACAGTTGGGTGTTTTCGGCTTATCTCGTGACTTCGACCGTGACGGTACCAGTCTGGGGCAAATTGTCTGACCTGTATGGCAGGCGTTTACTGTATCAAGTCGGTATCGGTGTCTTTCTACTCGGCACCTTACTTTCGGGATTTGCAGGAACGATGACGCAGCTCATTATCTTTCGGGCTATTCAGGGTCTCGGAGCCGGAGCTTTAGTTCCTCTGGGTATGACGATAATCGGTGATATTTTCACGATCAAAGAGCGGGCTAAGATGCAGGCGTATTTTAGCGGCGTGTGGGGCCTGTCCAGCGTCATCGGGCCGGTGATCGGCGGTTTTGTGACGGATCAGATCTCGTGGCGGTGGGTGTTTTTTATCAATCTTCCAATCGGTGTTGCAGCGGCCTTGATAATCGGATTTGCGTTAAAAGAGCCAAAATTAAAGGAAAAGCCAACTATCGACTATCTCGGAGCAATGTCCCTGATGGGAGCCATCAGCCTGCTTATGCTGGCGCTGGTCGAAGGCGGGTCGTCGCTTGAAACGATCCTTGCGCCGATGAATCTGTTGACAATAGCCAGCGGCCTGATGCTGCTGGGGCTGTTTATCTATATCGAAATCGTTGCGGTCGACCCGATAATTCCGTTCAAGCTTTTCAGAAACCGCACAATACTCGTGTCAGTTATCGCTGGGTTTCTAGCGGGAATTGCCATGTTCGGCGGCATCTCGTTTATCCCGCTGTTCGCTCAGGGTGCATTGGGAATGACCGCAACGAAAGCCGGATCATTATTGACACCGTTGATGTTGAGCTGGGTTTCAATGTCTATTATTGGCGGGCGACTGCTGCTCAAGATCGGTTACAGGGCGATGACGATCAGTGGATTTATTATCATGACAACGGGATTTGTGCTTCTCTCGACTGTTCAAAGAGAGACCACACATGTCTGGCTGTATTTTTATCTGGTGCTGATCGGTTCGGGGCTTGGGCTGACGATGCTGACGCTCTTGATCGCGGTGCAGCAGGCGGTCGAACGCACGCAGCTTGGCGTTGCGACATCGCTCAATCAATTTACCAGAGCCATCGGCGGAGCACTTGGCGTTGCTGTTATGGGAGCCGTGTTGACGGCTGGGCTTGCGACGCAGCTGCAGCGGACTGCGACCGGACAACCGGGTGGTTTGACCGCTGAACAAGCAAAAAGCTTTGCGTCCAATCCAAACGCCCTAATCGACCCGACAGCTAAAGCCAGCCTCGCTCCGGAGGTTCTTGGCGTTCTGCAAAACTCAATGGCGGCGGCGATACATCCGGTATTTCTATTTGGAGCAGCGGTAAGTATATTGGCGATGTTTGCGGTTTTCTTTTTGCCTAAACGCTCCAAACCTGGCGAGCGGAAAGAATCGGACGAAAATTGCGGCGAGACGATGTTGATGGCTGAGCAGACGACGATTAACGCACGCAACCAACCTAATGCTGAGGGGAACTAGGATTATTGAGGCTTCGCAGTATTTGAGTTTGTATCAGCCGATGCGACCTGTGTATCTTTGTCGGCGGTTTTCTTTAATTCTTCGGGAGATATCCAACCGGCTTTCTTTAATAGTTCGATAGCAAATCTTACGGGCACTGCCATATTCGCGGCTGTGTTTTCCGTGAACACACCAAAATTCACTCCTATCACCCGTCCGGCCTGTCCAAATAAGGGAGCTCCGGAGCCACCCTCGGCGGTTTTGGCGTCGTGGACGATGCGTTTAGCATCGAGGTCTGTGATCGCTCCCTGCGTGGTGAGCGGGACGATCTTTTGCGATTGTGCAAGGAAATTGATCAGGTTTTGCCGCGAATTGCCAAAACGCTGGTTGATCGATTTTGCTTCGTCGTCATCGACCATCGCGAGCAGACGGTCCGGGCCGCTAGGGTAGCCCATCGTGACAACCGTTTTGCCGATCGCCGCCGAATCCGAATCGGTATCAAGCGGTATCGAAGGTATCTCCGGCGGCATCATTGAGGCATCGATCACACCGATCCCGATGTCCGCGTGATCGCCGACCTGGCGGATCCTGAGCGGGAAAGGCTGTGCAAAATTAGGGAAATAAATGACGAGGCGTTTGAGTCGCGCACGGCCATTCGCTGCACGCATCATCATCTTGACGTTGTCATCCTCTTCCCAAGGCTGGACGACGTGGCGATTGGTGACAATGTAGCCGCCGCCCACGTGAAAGCCCGTGCCGATAAAATCGTATTCGATCGGCGAGCCGTTGCCATCGGTAGTGATACCGATCTGCGGAGGATTGATCGGACGGCCCGGCTCTTCGGACTGCGTCGGCTCATATGGATTTGGCCGCATCGACTGCGGATCTGCGTATCGCAACACCTTGCCCGTCTTTTTATCGACCAGGTCATACACGCCGACGATCAAGCAGACGGCACCGCCGTATTCGACCCGCAGATTTGGCGCGAGCGAAACAGTTTTCATCAGGTCTTTGTTGGCTTTATCGAGCTCGCCGATCTGATCGCTCGTTTGGCCGAGTTTGTCATTTAGCTTTCGGATGATCTCGCTTTGCTCCTCAGACTGCTTGCGGCTTTCACGAAGCTCTTTGCTGACCGCAAAACCGATATACAGGATGCCGGAAATAAATGCGATCACAAGGACAAGGGCGATCCCTTTGGTCGCCCAGCTGATCTCACGCGAGAGTTCGCGGACAAACTCACGCAGAAAAGCTTTCGCGTCGTCGCGTTTGGCAGACGAGGCGGATTCGAGTGCCGCGTCTTCGATAAACCGCGAAATATGCGGCTGCTCGCGGTTGGTCGTTATCAGCGAAGATTTTGTTTCGAGCGAAAAGAAAGCGAACGATATGCCCGAATCATCCAATGCGATCACGTCGCCGTCTGCAATTGCGATAAAGCGGCGGATCGGTTTATCGTTGACCAAGAGCTGGAGCGTTGGGTTAAAATCGATGACGCGATAGACACCGTCCGCGTTCTCGAGATCGAGCCATAGGGTCGATTCCTCAGCCGCCGGAGTGTGTATCTGAAGATCGGACGCCTCATCCGAACCGATGCGAATACGTTCCTGAGAAAAGAATTCGGTGCGCTTTTCAAGGCCGACCGTGATGTGGATAATAATGCCGACTGCCATCGTGTTAAACGTTCTACCGTCGATGAGATTCTACCATAAAGATAAAAGGCTTTGATGCCAAATTATCTAGGTCGTGGCAAAATATATTTATGGCCAAGCCGAAATTCATCACCGACCGCAAGGAACTAGAAAAACTCGCACCAATGATTCTCGCGCCGATCAAACGGCAGGTCTTTGTCTGCACCGGCAAATCCTGTGCGGCGGTTGGCGGCCAAGAGGTCCTGGCCGAGTTTAACCGCATCCTCGTCGAAAAGAACCTG
>JBKJRA010000221.1:0-4774 GCA_046594975.1 Pyrinomonadaceae bacterium
ATACTAAACGTGCGCTGGCGCACCGACGCTTGGTTCCCCATCTGTTCTCCTTAGTGCATGGGTCCGAATCAACTTGATGAGGGTTTTGGCAATTTATTTGTTGGATTCAGGACGTTCCGGGGTATTAATGAAGTCTGTTAAAACATCGTCAGGTCTTGCGGTCTTTACGCTTATAACTGCTCTTCTGATCTCCGGCTGTATGAAGACGCAAGCCGTAAGTACAAAAACAGAGACCACGGATGTTTCTGCTGCAAACAACTCCCAATCATCACCACCGCCCTCGGAAATTCCCACTGAGCCGTCATCTTTCGCGAACAAGACTTCATATGAATATGTTATTTATGAGTGCCGGACAGGTTCTGAAGAGATCCCGGCGGTTCATATTGCCGAGATGCGGAATTTTAGTAATGACCGGGTAACCGGGATCAGTGTCCATGTAAGTGGCGCCGAAAAAATTGATCTGTTAGTTAAAGGCGGCAAAGCCGTTTGGGACTACAAGGCTGTTGCGGCTCAGTCCGGCATCAATAGCGTTCAGGTAGTTTACGATCCTCAAGCGGAAAGCCCCGAATACGACTGGGTATTAAGCATTAAAGGCAAAGGTACAAATTTCAAAACCCGCGTAAGGGATTGTATGGAAGTTTCCGCCGAATAATGTTTGAAGAGCCTCACGTCACTGCCTATTGCACCAATAGAGAGTTTCCTATGGCACGCTTGTCGCCTGTCGCGGGATGAGATCGTCGTAGGTCGAGGCCGCACCTTTCCAATGCCAAGTGTCTTCGAAAGCCATGATCTGCGAATCGGCTTCCATTCCGCTCTCGTCTTTGAAAAGCACGTTGTAGTTGCGGTTAGAATTGAACGGCGGGTCGAGATAAACAAGATCGACCGTCTCCGTGCCAATATACCGCTTTAGGATATTAAGATTATCGCCGTAGTAGAGTGTGTTCATTTGGGTAAAGCAGAATTCACCGAAACTTTAGCATTAACCGCACCTCTACGCAAGAAAAAGGCCCCGCCGATTGGCGAAGCCTTAAGAATGGAAACCCATTCACTACCGTTCCCGGTTCTGACACGAAAGTTACGGCTGTTTTATGGGCGGTGTCTGCTCGACCTTTTTGACTGCCGGAGCGTTATCTTTGATAACGGTGGTCAGGGCTTGCGGGATCTGGTTGACGAGGATGTCGCCCTGGTTTTCGATGACTTGATCGATCAGCTCAAATTTTTCTTTATCAAAATCGTTGGTCATTAACACGCCGTTCTTATCGATCGTCATAGGGTAGATGCCAAAAAACTGATTCTTAAAGTTTTGAAAAAATCCGGGCTCAGCACACGGCAGGACATTAACACGGTCAGGGTTGGTGGCCGGAACGGTCGCCCCGATCAACTCAAGCTGCTCTTTCGATTTGGCTAGGTATTCGCTGTTAGGGTAATCGCTGACAATGCGTTGGAAATAGCGGGCAGCCTGATCGGTCTCCTCTTCGACTGTGTATGTGACAGCGATCTTATAGAGAGCCTCGTCCATAAAACAGAAGTTAGGGTATTTATCCATTATCTCACGGTAACGCGACTGCGAACCTTTGAGACCGCCTTTGCGCTGCTCGACCGCGAGGGTGTAGTAATAATTAGCGACGTAAAGATTATGAAGACCGAGATTATCCTGGACCTGACGAAGGCGTTCCTCAGCGGCCGGTTTGAGGATCGAATTGGGGTATCGATCCATTAAGGCTTTGAGACGCGTCTCGGCACGCTTAGCGTGCGTAGCATCACGATCAGGCAGACCTATCTGACGCATCTCGGCCTCGGCAATTTTTAAGACGACACGGTCTGCGAGAGGGTGCGTGGGGAAAAAAGTGAGCCAATCCTGATAAGATGCGATCGCCTGTATAAGCGAACTGGTCGAGCCTTCGACAAAGAACGAATCACCAACGGCGAGCTTTGACATCGGAAGGTAAGGCGAATCGGGATATGTAGTGATGATCGTCTGAAACAGCAAACGGCCGACATCGTAATTACGTTTACGGACTTCGCGGGTAGCGACGACAAAGAGTTCCCTGTCACGTCCGGGAGATACTGTGCCTATCAGCTCATCATATTCATCGTTACCGCCGCCGCCGAATATGCCGAGAAATTTCTTTTTCTTTTTAATTTCGCGGGCTTTACCTTCGGTTGTATCAGGATTGGACCTCGCCGCCGCCGTTTCTAAAAGGGCGGTGTCAACACGAGCTTGGAGTTCGGCAACGGTCTGCTCTATCTGGTCCACGTCAGAACGGTCGTATTTCTCGCCGCGGTCAACCTTGCCGCGTAGATTATTTACGTCACTCGCAAGCCTGCCGGCATCTTTCTCAAGGCCTAGCAGCCGTCCCTGAGGGGTATTTAACTTGTCTTTATCGTCCTTTTTAGTCTTATCGTCTTTCCCCTCTTCTTTCAAGACAGCAGCCGAACTGGTAAGAGAACGCCTCATACGGTCGAGCTTGTCACGCATTACATCAAGACGCTGTTGAGCTGTCCCGTCGCTGGGCTTTGCCTGTCCAAAGCTTGAACCTGCGAGAGCCGAGATAAACAAAATTGCAAGAAGCGCTGATCTTTTGGTATCTAAAAACATATTAATTACAAACAGGGCCGCCGCTGTTAAACCCAATTAGTTCCCTTTTCTATAAGATCTTTAACTGCTGCTGCCGGATCATCTTTTCCAAAGACCGCATTTCCCGCAACTATCATCTCCGCACCGGCCGCGACTATCTCACCTATATTGCCGGTATCAACACCCCCGTCGATCTCGATCTTAACCGGAAAACCACCGGCGACTATCATTGTCTTGAGGCGACGCAATTTATCAACCATTGTCGGTATGAAGCTCTGTCCACCGAAACCCGGATTTACCGACATGAGTAAGATGAAATCCGCGTAGGGCAAAGCTTCCGTAAGCAATTCGATCGGCGTGGCCGGATTGATCGCAACACCGGCTTTCGCTCCGGCTTCGCGGATCGCCGTCAATGTCCTGTGCAAGTGAGCGTCAGCCTCGATATGCACTGAAACCATGTCAGCACCGGCTTTAACAAACTCGACCGCGTAGCGTCCTGGCTCAGAGATCATTAAATGCGTGTCGATAATAAGATCGGTCGCCTTTCTGATCGATTTGACCACAGGCAACCCTATCGTGATATTAGGCACGAAATGACCGTCCATCACATCTACGTGCAGCATTTTTACACCGCCGGATCTAACCGTTGCGATCGCATCTGCAAGTCTCGTAAAATCCGCCGATAATATCGATGGCGCTATTTCAAACATTCTTGATCTATCCGGTAATTTGTTGCAAAAATGACTCTCTGAGTTGCTTATTTCGTCGGTTTCACAGGCTTTGGTTTAGTCTCACCCGGTTTCGTAGCCGGCTTGACCGTCGTTGGGGCTGTGTTCTTATTAGGCTTTTCCGTCGAACTATTGTTGGTTCCCGAATCCTTTTTATTCGAATTCGAATCAGACGCATTTGAATTTGAATTACCCGCTGCTGTGTTGCCCGTCACATCACGAGTAGTGTCAGCTTTTGGCTTGTTAGTATTTGTATTAGCTTTTGGTTTCTTTGGCTTATCGGTGATCATTTCCTCGATCTTTTCGGTATCGTCTTCATCCGTCGGTTTTTTGGCGGTAGCCGGTATATCGTCACCCTCAACACCTGCTTTGCTCGTAACAACGAGTATCAATTGACCCGTTTTTACAGTATCACCCGGTTTCGGAAGCTGCTCGATAACAGTATTAGGCTTTTCGGCACTGGGCCTGTCGGCTCGTTTCTTGATCTTCAGCCCGAGCATTGCCAGTTCTTTCTCGCTCTCCTGAAAATTCTTTCCTGTAATATCAGGGACCTGAACCTCTTTGCCCTGTAGAGACATATAAACCACGCCTGCCAGACCAAATAAAAAAGCACCTGCGATCAATGCCACAGCCGCCAATTTGCCTATCGCCGAGAATCCGTAATTAAGAATACTCACAGGTTAATTCTCCAAAAACCAAAACGAGAGTTTAGCATTTTTCACCCAAACAAGGAACTTCGACCAAACCTAAAGACCTAATTTTGCCTAACAAATCTTGCTAGAAAGAACCCGTCCATGTTGTCACGCTGCGGCCAAGTTCGCGCAAATCCTTCGGAAGTCGTAAATCTCTGCTGTAAATTAGTTTCGCCGATAGTAAATTCAGGGTTTTCCGACAGAAATCGTTTTGCCACAGTCTCGTTCTCTTCACGTTCTAAAGAGCAGGTCGAATAGACAAGCGAACCACCTTGTTTCACCGTTTTTGATGCATTTATGAGTATCGCGAGTTGTTTCGTAGCTAACTCTTCGAAATCATCCGGTTTCAGATAATATCTGATCTCAGGATTGTGCCGTATCGTGCCGGTTCCCGAACATGGAGCATCGACCAGAACTATGTCAAATGTTGCGTCATCGAACGGTAATCCTCTCACTGCATCATATTGAGCAATATTTACAGATTCGACGCCCTGCCGGATGAGGTTATCTCTTAAATATTCGACTCGCGGCCAATGCAGGTCGCCGGATACGGCGAATTTAAGTTTGTCTTGATTATGCGAAGCAATCATGCCCGTCTTACCGCCGGGAGCGGCACATACGTCTAGGAAAACCTCACCAACTGAGACATTTATCGCTTGCGCGATCATTTGTGATGCTTCGTCCTGAAAATAAATGACGCCGCTTTTCTCAAGTTCACGAAGTTGCGGATCTAGGCGTTCAGCAACATAACAGTTGTCCACAAAAGCCGACTTTTG
>JBKJRA010000235.1:0-13146 GCA_046594975.1 Pyrinomonadaceae bacterium
ATTAAATCTGATCCCGTCGGGTCAACTCGACGGCGGACACGCTGTCTACGCCGTGTTTGGAGAGACGGTACACAAATGGATGGGACGTGTCGCGTTTCCGGTCATGGCAACGCTGTCGATAGTCGGCTTTTATTTTTTTAATAGCCCGAGCGGATTTCTCATCGCAATAATACTGGGCATAATGATGCGTGTCGGCCATCCGCAACCGTGGGATCAAACGCCGCTCGATGCGAAACGAAAAATGATCGCGTTTCTCACCTTGGTAATTTTCGTGCTGTGCTTCGTGCCGTTTCCGATACAGATAAATTAGTGAATAGTGAAAAACTAAAAGTGAAAAGTTAAAGAGCAACACTCTTTTTCCTTACTTTTAGTTTTTCACTTTTAACTAACTGCCGCAGGCAGCAGGCCTTTGATCTCCGTCACCATCTTATCGACATCTTCTTGTCCGTCGAGGGCGATCATAAAGAAATCGTAGCTCGTCTTAAAGCAGACCATTCCGTTGCCGAAAAACCAGACGCCTTCGAGCAGAGGGTTGCCACCGATGATGCTGCCTAGCGGAAAGCCAGTGACCGCTGCCGGATTGAGAACATTAGTCATCATCACGGCACCGGACGCGAATGAAAATGCACCTAAGAGCGGTGCTCCAATGCGGGTCGCGATATCACGTTCAAATTTGATGCGTTCGGCGTCCGCTTCGTTGAGTTGGCCTTTTTCAATCAGGTCCTCGCGGCGTTTTAGATATCCGTCAAAATTTTCGGCGAGCTTTTTGACCGACCACGTCGGTATCGCCGAATTGAGCAGCCAGTGCGAGCTCAATCCTGTAAATACAACTCCGAGCCCCGCACCAATCGCCATCGAAACGCCCGTCGTCGCGGCCCTCATCGGATCTTCCTGTGCCCACCCGGCGGCTTTCTTGACCGACTTGACCGTCGAGTCGAGCGTCGTCGTAAGACTCGCACCAAAACCGACCACCTTTGCTACACGTTTCGCGTTTGTTCCGACAGTATCGGCCGCGTCGTCGAACATATCACCGGCTTTTTCAGCTACATTGACAACTGCACCGCCTGCTTTGGCACCGGCATCGACCGCTACATCACGAACAGGCTCGCTGGCGTTCCAAGCGGTTCTCGCCGTGTCGGCAGCAGCATGTGCAACGTCTTCGGTAACCTTAACGGCCGATTTACCAAAATCTGATTTCTCCGCCTCGGTTTTGACGTATTCGGCACCTGTTTTAGCAGTGTCATATACGACGCGGGCTCCGCCCTCGATCTTTTCTTTTAACCCGTATTGCGAATCGATCTCTTCGAGTTTCTCGGTCGCTTTTTTTGTCCAACGTTCAAATGTTTCTTTGTAATCGGCCATAAATTTCCTCTTTTAACAAATACGTCACGCAGGTTGCGTTTGTTCGCTTAAACGTCAACCCTATCATTGCACCAATCATCGTCGGATTCAATAGATTTTTGTGTCGGATTTGGTATGCTATCTGTTCGTATGCCACTGGTAAAATGTCCGCATTGCGGCAAAGAACAAGAGTTTAGCGGTAATGAATATCGGCCATTTTGCTCCGAGCGGTGCAAGATGCTTGATTTTGGAGCGTGGGCCGATGGCGATTATGGCATCGCAGCCGAACTGTCGGAGCTTAGCGATGAAGACGTGGACGCATTGGAGAAGGCTCTGGAGAATCGAGAACAATGACATTATTTTTAGATCTATTGCCGGAACCGGGCGGCGTAGGCACATTTGCTATCGTCGCGTTTTTTCTGATATTTCTCGCCGTTGCTTTCATTGCATTTAAGATGCTCAAAAAGACGGTGAAAATGGCGTTTCGCATTGCCATTGTAGCGATAATTTTAGCGGTTGCCGTCGCAGGCAGCATTGCATTATGGGCGGTCGGGACGACCAAGCCGACACGCCCGTCGCCCGCTCGTGTAAATCCAAAATAAATCCCTTATGGCCGAAGCCGGAACAAAGATCAGTGTTTGGCAGAGGTATGCGAAACTCCCGCGAAATGTCCTGGCGTTGAGTCTCGTCAGCCTGCTAAATGACACGTCCAGCGAAATAATCTATCCCGTCCTGCCCGCGTTTCTCGCTCTGAGCCTCGGCGCGTCACCATTTGCCATCGGCTTGATCGAAGGCTTTGCCGAATCCATCGCCAGTATTCTCAAACTCTTTTCCGGTTACTTGAGCGACCGTTTCGGCACGCGAAAGCTGCCTGTTTTTATGGGCTATTCGCTTGCGGCAATAACGCGTCCATTCCTCGCGTTTGTCACAAGCTGGCCGCAGGTGCTCGTCGTGCGGATGACCGACCGCGTCGGCAAGGGCATCCGCGGAGCTCCGCGTGACGCTCTGATAGCCGAAAGCGTGCCGAAAAAGGAACGCGGATTTGCGTTTGGCTTCAACCGAGCCGCTGATCATCTCGGAGCAGTTTTCGGGCCGATAGCCGGATTTATTTTGCTATCCGTCTTTGCGGCAAACTGGCAGAGCCCGACGATAATGGAATATCAAAAGGTATTTCTTTTTGCGTCAGTTCCGGTCGTGCTGGGCTTGCTCGTAATCGCTTTTTTAGTCAAAGAAGAGGATAAGAAAGTCGATGAACACGCGGTTCCGCCAAAATTTTCGCTTCGGGGTTTCGACGGCAATTTCAAACGCTTTCTGGTCGTGATCGCTGTCTTCACATTATCAAATTCGACCGATGCCTTTTTGCTCCTGCGTGCGGGACAAGCCGGTATTTCGCCTGTAATATTGCCGCTGCTGTGGATGACGCTGCATGTCAGTAAGGTCGTCAGTTCGCTGATAGGCGGCAACTTGTCAGATAAGTTTGGCCGCAAAAAGCTGATCGTTACCGGTTGGCTGATCTATGCGGCTGTTTATGTAGGTTTTGCATTCGTTGATTCCGCGTGGCAAGTGTGGGCTCTTTTCATCGTCTATGGCACATATTTTGGCTTAACCGAGGGCGTCGAAAAAGCTTTTGTCGCCGACATGGTGCCCGATAACAAGCGCGGCACAGCCTACGGCTTATACAATCTCGCATTCGGCATCACGGTTTTCCCTGCCTCACTGCTGTTTGGCTTGGTGTGGAACGAATTCGGTGCGGCAACCGCATTTATCGCCAGCGGCTGCGTCTCTCTCGTCGCGATATTATTGCTCCTAACGATCAAAACTGAAAATCAATTGACGGAGCATTAAAGTAAGCAGGCCTAGAATTTTTCAATCCGGTAAAGCTTCCGCCCTCTCCATATGTGCGGAGACGTACAGACCTCTTATTTCGATCACCGTTATTGTTGTTTCGTAACTCAACTTTTCGTTTCAATACAATTGCCTAACAAAAAATGGAGCTTTATGAGCGAAATCATTTTTTGCTGCTTTGAGTAATAGTAGATTTGAATAAGAGTTGGTAAAAAATAATGAAAAATATCCATTTGATCAAAACCTTTGACCCTGACGGGATGAACGAAATGCTCAGAGATAAAGAAGTATTAGAGCTTTTTGACGGTACGTTTCGCAAACTCATGGAGGTGCGGCTGCGTAACGGTGCGGTTCTGTCGCGGCATAAAGCGTCGGAACCGATTACTGTGTTTTGCGTTTCCGGGAATGGCATCTTTAGGGCTGGAGCTGATCTAGAGGATGAATTACAACTATCAACCGGTACCTTATTGACGCTTGACGCGGGTGTCGAACACGAAGTGGTCGCACAGCCTGGCATTCACCTGCTCGTCACAAAATTTAAGAATAGTTAGATCGACGGCCGACGTAGCTACGAGGAGAAATTCGCATGAAAAAACTTTGGATATTGATGATCGCTGTATTTGTATTTTCGTTTGCCATTCTCGGATGGGTCGGGACCGAGATATTTCGCCAGGCTCCGCCGATACCGCGTGAGGTTGTCACGACTGACGGCACAGTTTTGATTCCCAATGAGCAGATCATGGACGGCCAAAATGTATGGCAGGCGATGGGCGGAATGCAGGTTGGTTCGATCTGGGGTCACGGCTCGTATGTCGCACCGGATTGGACGGCCGATTATCTGCATCGCGAGGCATTATTCATTCTTAACGAATGGTCGGGCGGACAATACGGTAAGGACGGCAGCACGCTGTCGGGTGAGCAAAAAGCCGTTTTGCTGCAGCGTTTGCAGACGTTGATACGGACGAATACCTACGACGCAGCGACAGGGCGATTAACGCTCGACCCCATACGTGGGCGGGCGTTTGAGGACAATCTAAAACATTATTCCGAAGTTTTCACGAACGGCAGCAAAGACTACGCGATACAAAAAGGTGCACAAGCCGATACTGTAAAACTGCGGCAGCTTACCGCGTTCTATTTCTGGACCGCCTGGGCATCTGCTGCGAACCGCCCGGACAATAATATCTCATACACCAGCAATTTCCCGTCCGAGCCGCTCGTCGCCAATTATCCGACCAGCAGCTCGATCATCTGGACTGGAGTAAGCGTTATCTTGCTGATCGCAAGCATCGGCGGAATGGTCTGGTTTTATGCTGGCTGGAAAAAGGAAGATCTTGAACGCGACACACCGGACGAGGATCCTCTGATCGGGGCCAAACTCACGCCGTCGCAAAAAGCTACGGTCAAATATTTTCTGGTCGTCTCGCTGCTATTCCTGCTGCAGATCGTAATGGGCATAATCACTGCTCATTACGGCGTAGAGGGCGGCGGGCTGTACGGAATACCGCTCGATCAGGTGCTGCCGTATGTCGTCACGCGGACGTGGCACACACAACTGGGCATATTTTGGATCGCAACCGCGTGGCTGGCGGCAGGTCTATTTATTGCCCCGTATATCTGCGGTTATGAGCCTAAAATGCAGCGGCTCGGTGTAAATGTTTTATTTGGTGCTTTGCTGCTCGTTGTACTCGGTTCTATGGCGGGCCAGTGGATGAGCGTGATGCACATGCTGCCCGGCGATCTATGGTTTTGGTTTGGACATCAGGGTTACGAATATGTCGATCTCGGCCGTGTGTGGCAGGCTGCCCTGTTTGTCGGATTACTGCTGTGGCTTTTCCTTGTCGCCCGTTCGGCATTGCCGGCTCTAAAGCACAAGGGTAACAACAAGTCTTTGATCACACTTTATCTGGCCACAACCGCCGGTATTGCGCTGTTTTACGCTCCGGGACTTTTCTGGGGAATGCGTTCGCACCTGACGGTCGTCGAATATTGGCGCTGGTGGGTCGTCCACCTGTGGGTCGAAGGATTTTTCGAAGTTTTCGCAACCGTTGTGATCGCGTTTCTTTTTGCCAAGCTGCGGGTGATCCGGGCTGATCACGCTGCGTATGCCGCGTTGCTATCAGGTGCGATCTATCTGAGCGGCGGCATTATCGGAACGCTGCATCATCTTTATTTTGCGGGAACGCCGACAGTTGCGTTGGCATTTGGCTCGGTATTTAGCGCACTTGAGATCGTGCCGCTCGTTTTCGTCGGCTACGAAGCTCTCGAAAATATTCGCCACTCTAAGGCACGGCCGTGGCTCGCCCAATATAAGTGGGTCGTCTATTTCTTTGTTGCAGTCGCCTTTTGGAATCTGATAGGTGCCGGTGTTTTCGGATTTATGATCAATCCGCCGATAGCACTTTATTATATGCAGGGCCTGAACACCACAGCGGTCCACGCCCACGGTGCCCTTTATGGTGTGTATGGAACACTCGGGCTTGCGTTAACTCTGTTTTGCCTGCGGGCAATGCAGCCGGAACGACAGTGGAACACAAAGCTGCTCGCCTTCTCGTTTTGGGCGATCAATATCGGTATGCTGATGGAGATATTTTTTAGTTTACTGCCAATCGGCCTGCTGCAGACATACCAATCTATCTCGGTCGGTTATTGGTCGGCTCGCAGCCCCGAATTTATGCAGACAACACTGATGCAAAGCCTGCGTTGGATGCGGATGTTTGGTGATACGATCTTTGCGATCGGAGCTGTGGGGTGGGTTTGGTTTGCGATAAAACTGATGGTTACTAAAGGGAAAAATGATCCCGCACCGATAATCGATCCGGTTAAAATATGAAAACGGATATCCAAAACAGGCAAGACATTGATCGCTTGATGAACGCCTTTTATTCAAAGGCGATGAATGACGATGTCATCGGCTATATCTTCACAGACGTTGCCAAACTCGACCTCGAACATCATCTGCCGATCATCGGTGATTTTTGGGAGACGATCGTTTTTCAGGATCCGATATATGCAAAGCACGGACGAAATCCGCTGGAGGTTCATGGCAAATTGAACGCAAAAACGCCGCTTTTGCCGGAGCATTTCAAACGCTGGCTGGAGATATTTAACGGAACTACGGACGAGCTTTTTGACGGTGAGAAAGCAGATTTTATTAAAATACGTGCCGCTGCTATCGCAACGCGTATGCTGCAATATGTAGGCGGCATTGAGCCTGGCAAACTCAGTATTCCAAATGCTGCCTAAGCGGTTTTATGTCGTCGATAACGATTTTGCCATGGTCGATCGTCAAAAGCTCTTTTGCGGCCAATTTCTTGACCACTCGGATCGTCGTCTCAGTCGTAAGCCCAGCGATCTTTGCAATATCTTCGCGCCTGAGCAGAATTCTCACCGGTTGATCCGGCATCTCTCTCTCAGCAAGTTTTAGCAAAACGTGTCCGACGCGATGCTCGGGAGAGGCAGTCGCGAGGTTTTGGATCGTCGCCGTTTTTTCACGGAGCATTTCTGACATCCATCCGATCACAATAAATGCGAATTCGCTGGATTCGCGCAATAGTTTCAAAAATTCCGGCCGGTGGAGCAGCAAAAGCTCTGTTTCCTCCATTGCTATGGCGGTCGAAGGATATTTCTTGCCGTCGAAAACAGGCGGGATAGCGAACATCTCACCGGCTTGAAAGATCCCGATAATTACCTCTTTCCCGGCATCCAGAAAATGGATCATCTTGACTTTGCCCGAAACAACTATCGGCAAAAAAATTGCTTCGTCGCCTTCGGCAAAGACCTGTTCATTATCGTAATAGACACGTTTATGCCCGAGCTTGTTAAGCTGGATGTTAAGGTCTTCGCTGACGTTAGTGATCAACAGTTTCATAAGTCACTATTAGACTTGCAAACTTTAGCACTAATTCGAATGCCGAACAAGAAAAAGGCCGCATCAAAGGATGCAGCCTTTATGTTGAAAGGTCACTATACCATCAGCGTCTAATCATTGAGCCTGATCGAGCTGAGTATATTGCGAAATGCATTGCTATAGTTATACGACTCGTCATCGGGGACGACCGTCGCGATGTAGAATAGGCCGCCGTTACGGAGTTGCGTCGTGTATATAGTGACAACCTCGGTGCGGTTGGTGATCGGCGAACGTCCGGAAAGCTGTGACGAGTAGCCCTGGCGTCCAGCTACGTATGTCTGGACCATTGCAGCCCGTTGGGGTAAATAAGAATTACCCTGAAGCATCGAGCTGACAAATGATTCCGAATCGCTCGTCAGATCATTGTTTCGTCCCTGATAGATGCCCACCATCGCTCCGCGCGTGATCCCGTCTTGGCCATAGGCTCCCTCGGGTGCAAACTGGACATCGTCCTGCGATGGAAATTCGAGCCAGTTTGACGGTACGCTGAGACGCAGCCAGTTCGATCCGCTGTAAGCTCTCGTCCGTGTCGATGGAAATTGGACGTTGTTAGAATATCTGCCCGAAGCTGTCGGATTCGTTCTGCCGTCCTGCTGTCCAGCAGCGCCTTTTTCGATCTCTGCCATCGTCTTTGCCCTCGGCATCGAACGAAATCTGGCTTGAATACGCTCAAAATCACGCGTGATCTTTATCGGATTTGACGATACACGCAGGTATGAAGCTTCTTTATTGATCGTTTCATAACGCTTGCCCGGATCAGGGTGATCGCTCAACCACGCAGGCCCGCCGCTGCCTCTATCCTCACCAGCGATCGTCTTAAAAACATTAGCGAGGTCG
Organism: Pyrinomonadaceae bacterium; assembly: GCA_046594975.1. GTDB lineage: Bacteria > Acidobacteriota > Blastocatellia > Pyrinomonadales > Pyrinomonadaceae > OLB17. Next base: position 7,934 of record JBKJRA010000235.1, read on the forward strand.
CGCGGGTCGTAACCTGCGTCGGCCATAATATGCGATCCGAGCAGATCGGCTTGAGCCTCGTATTCGCGGCTGTATTTCAGCATCCAGGCCGCTGCTCCGGCAGCACCGAGCTGTGCCCCGGCTTCGCCGCCGGCAATGGCCCCACCAAGTATCAGGGCAAGCGTTCCGAGCGTATTTTTCGCACTGCTCTGCTTTGTCGCGTTTGCAGTTGCATGACGCAGAGCAACGTGGCTCATCTCGTGCGCCATAACTCCGGCCAATTCGCCTTCGTTATGCGCGGCATCGATCATCCCGCGATTGATATACATCGGACCGCCGGGCAAGGCAAATGCGTTGATATCACTCGCATTCACCCATTTAAAACGATAGTTAAATGCCGGCTGCCGAAGTTCCGGCGGAATTGCCGCGACCAGCCGTTTACCGACACGCTCAATATACGCTGCCGCATCAGAGTCATTTATAAGCGGAAACTGCTGCTCAACCTGAGCTGCTGCGTCGTTGCCGAGTTTTACGTCGTCCTGAACCTTGTATTTATTCTTGGGGGCTACGATCTGCGTCTGAGCAATTGCCGCGAGCGGCAATATAAACATCGCTGCGACCATCGCTGTTGCCTTAAAACGTCTGCTGAAAGTTTGCTTGTTCATAATATTCTCCGGAAACCGTTTTCACGATTCTAATGTTTAGAGCGGTCGAATGCCAACACGCTCAAAACACTGTGTTTGGATGTTCGCATGTTAAGGTCACGTTCGCCGAAAAGCGCGGGCGAAATTACCAAAATGTTACGAAGATGTTACAGACGGCCATGAGAAGAAGTATCGCACCGAAAAGTTAAGTATTATGTAACCTGTCGGACGCTTGCTTTGGACTATAATCGTGTCAGTCATTTATGGATGAACTTATCGCATCGATCTTGTTCGAACACGCTCCGCATTACGACGCTATTAGCCGTCTCACAATGGAACACCGCGAGATCGACACACATCTGGACCTGCTACGCGACCGCGTTTTGCTGCTGGGCGGCAAGACTGAGGAAGCCGTGCACCGCGCAATGCGTTCGCTGACCGAGCGCAATACTGAGCTTGCACGCAGCGTATGCGATGCCGACGAACAGATCGATCAGATGGAGCTCGAGATCGATCGACTTAGTATTGAGATACTAGCATCGCAGCAGCCGACCGAGCATGACCTGCGATTAGTAGTGTCGGTCGCAAAGATCACACCTATCCTCGAACGCATAGCCGATCACGCTACCAGCATTGCCGAGGCAGCGATCATTTTGAATAATGAGCCGCAGATCGACTCTTACGTTGATTTTTCGCTGATGGCCGATATTGCCGCCGAGATGCTTCGCGAATCCTTAAATGCGTTTACCGCTGAGGACGCAGCAGCTTCGCGTGAGATAATCGGCCGCGACCTGGATCTCGACCGCTGTTATGGAAGGGTTTTTGAAGGGCTGCTCGCGAGCATGGCGAAAAATCCGGAATCGTCTAGCGGTACCGCCAGACTGCTGTTTGTCGCCAAGCACATCGAGCGTATCGGCGACTATGTAAAAGATATTTGCGAGTTAAATGTATATCTTCGCGAGGCAGTGTTTATCAAGCACAGCCCTCGCGAATAACAGCGTCGCCATGCACGGTTAGACAATCGATGGCGGGTGCGCTTATGATTTGAGTTCTTAGCACAATTTAAGGTTTGGAGACACAAAAATGGCTTTTAGCTTTTTGCCGAAAGAAGATCAGTATTTTGAGTTATTTTCACAAATGACTGAAAAGATCCGCGAGGCTGCGGACATCTTGGTGGAAATGGTCAGTGGGCCGTATGAGAATTTTGATGCCTCGTCAAAACGTATAAAGAGCGTCGAGCACGAGTGTGACGAGATCACGCACAATATCACCATCAAGCTCAATAAATCGTTCATCACGCCGTTTGACCGCGAGGATATTTACACGCTGTCAGTCGCTTTAGACGATGTTTGTGACTATATTGATGCGACCGCACGGGCAATGGTGATGTATGACATTCACGAGGCAGACGAATACCTACAGCAGCTTGCCCTCATCATGCAGAAACAATCTAATGAGATAAATATGGCTGTCGGAATGCTCAAAAAAGCTGACGGTATGAGCCAGCATCTGCTAGAGATACAGCGGCTCGAAAACGATGCCGACGAGGTTTATTTCAAGGCTATGGGGGCTTTATTCAAAAACTCCAGCGACGCAGTAACTATTATTAAACTCAAGGAGTTATACGAAATTCTCGAAAACGGCACTGATCGCTGCGAGAGTGTCGGAAACATAATCGAAAGCATCGTTCTAAAACACAACTAGAAGCTTCGATCAAAACAACCAAAGGTAACGGCGAATATTAACTCTCCACCATCAACTATCAGTTATTAACTGACTTTTATGGATCATCAAACTGCATCTCTGGCCTTGGTCGTGATTATCATTTTGGTTGCGCTTGCATTTGATTACGTCAATGGCTTTCACGACGCGGCAAATTCGATAGCGACGGTCGTCGCAACTCGCGTACTTTCGCCGGGGTCGGCGGTGGCAATGGCGGCGTTCTTTAACTTTATCGCCGTTGTTGTGTTTGGCACTGCAGTAGCAAAAACCATCGGCGGCGACATGATAAATATCGGAGCCATCCCGTCCGAAGACCGCCTATATGTGCTGCTCGCGGGTGTTATCGGCGCCATCATTTGGAATCTCATCACCTGGTGGCTCGGGTTGCCGACATCCAGTTCGCACGCACTGGTCGGTGCTTATGCCGGCTCGGCGATGACCTCATTTATCTATCATTTCGGATTTAGCGGTTCTCAGGTCGTCCTAAAAGCGGAGGGTTGGATCAAAACGATCACATTTATCGTCCTGTCGCCGCTGATCGGAATGCTGCTCGGGTTTGTCTTGATGATCGCGGTCTATTGGATATTTAACCGCGTCTCCGTAAGCAAGGTCGATCGTGTTTTCCGTGTAGGTCAGCTTTTCTCGGCCGCCGCATATTCACTCGGACACGGCGGTAATGACGCTCAAAAAACGATGGGTATTATCACCATCGTTCTCGTTTCGGGCGGGTTCTTGCAAATGACCGCCGACGGCAAATTGCCCGATGTTCCGCTGTGGGTCGAGGTCGCTGCCTGTGCCGCGATCGCTCTCGGAACGCTGTCCGGCGGTTGGCGCATCGTCAAAACCATGGGTACCAAGATCGTCAAACTCCAGCCTGTCGGCGGTTTCTGTGCCGAGACTGCCGGTGCGATCACGCTCTTTGGCGCGACAGCTTTCGGCATTCCCGTCTCGACAACTCACACCATCACCGGCTCGATCGTCGGCGTCGGTTCGGCAAAACGGTTCTCCGCCGTCAAATGGGGCGTCGCCGGACGCATCGTCTGGGCATGGGTTCTGACCATACCCGCCGCCGCATTCATCGCCGCTGCATCGTATTTCGTCGTGCTGCTCATCGAAAAGATCATCGGAGCAGTTTGATGCCAAGCAGCCTAATCACCGTACATTAACAGAGCCATCGGCAGCGAAGGATATTTCTTATGTATCCGCTTGTTTTCTTTCGCAGGGTCGGTTCCCTCGACGTTGCTGAGGGTATCGACCACCTTCCATTTACCGCCGGTTTTTCTCAGAATTACGGTAAACGCGAGGGTATCGACATCAGGGTCAGCCGGATCGGGCGAGGCCACCAAGGCCCACTCTTTGGAAACGCGCAAAGCCGTGGGCGAATAGACTTCGGACGGTGCCTTGCGGAATTTGCGAACCGCATCGAGGATAGCCTTGCGTTCTGGCATGCCTTTTTCCGGCGTATGAACATCGGCCTGCCCGAACGAGGCCTGTACTGCGATACTCAAAAAAACCGAGATTACGCTAAAGATCAATAATTTTTTCATATGAACTCCTATTAACTTCTTATCCATTCTACACGTAGGCCCATCACTTGCCATGGACGCGTCCAAAGTGACATCATTTTGATAGGATAAAGTGATGTCTGTAATACTCGAAGCACCTCAACTCATAGAAGATTATCTCGTGATGCCGGACGCGGAGATCACCGAGCGGATCGAAGCCGCTCGCGAAATGCTTGGCCCGCGAGTCGTTATTCTTGGACATCATTATCAGCGTGACGACGTGATCAAGCATGCAGATCTGACTGGCGACAGCTATCAACTGTCAGTGATGGCTTCGCAGACCGAGGCGGAGTATATAGTTTTCTGCGGCGTTCACTTTATGGCCGAATCGGCGGATATCGTCGGTAAAGATTTTCAACACGTGATACTTCCCGACCTCGGTGCCGGATGCTCGATGGCAGACATGGCGTCGATCGAGCAGGTCGAAGATGCTTGGGAACAGCTCCGTGAGATCGGGGTTTTGAAGAATAAGGTAGCTCCGATCACTTATATGAATTCGACGGCGCAGATCAAAGCATTTTGCGGCCGAAACGAAGGCGTCGTCTGCACCTCGTCAAACGCGATACCGCTCTTCGATCACTATCTAAAGGAGTACGACAAGATGTTTTTCTTTCCCGATCAGCATCTCGGACGAAACACGGGCTCCAAATTCGGCATACCTCTCGACAAGATGGTGCTGTGGAATCCGCACGAGGAGCTTGGCGGCAATACGGAGGAGCAGTTGCATAACGCAAAACTGATCCTCTGGCGAGGTCATTGCTCCGTCCACGGACGTTTCAAAGCCTGGCACGTCGATAAGATCCGCGAGGAACATCCCGGCATGAAGGTCATCGTCCATCCCGAATGCCCAAAAGAGGTGGTTGACCTCGCCGATTTGGACGGCTCGACTTCGTTCATCATCAAGGAAGTTGAAAATTCGCCCGCAGGCTCAAAATGGGCGATCGGAACAGAGGTCAATCTCGTTAACCGCTTGCAGTCACGATTTCCTGACAAAGAGATCCGCCTACTCGCTCCCGACCTCTGTATGTGTGCGACGATGTACCGCATCGCCCCGCAAAATCTCGCCTGGGCAATGGGTAATCTGCTCGACGGCAACGTTGTCAACGAGATCATCGTCGATGACGAGACCAAACATTTCGCCAACATCGCCCTCGGCCGAATGATCGACCTGACGGAAAAGAAGTAACCACGAAAGTTCACAAAAAGACACAAAAATGGGATTGTCCTATTTTAGTGTTCTTTGGTGAGTTTTAGTGGTTACTATCTTCTTGCTTTATTCCCCTCACTCGAACAAAATAACCTA
>JBKJRA010000236.1:0-3911 GCA_046594975.1 Pyrinomonadaceae bacterium
CGTATGCCGCAGGTTTTGTGGGTGCTCGCTATCGGTTCGCTATGGACCATGTTCCAACGATTTTTATTTATACGGAAAGAGTTTTTCCGGCTGGAAAAGGAAGCTAACGGAGAATGACCGAGTGGTTTAACGATCTCTGGGTGTCGCTGACACTCGGCAAAGTCTTGGTGGGTGTCGGGTTGTTTTTAGTGTCACTGTCTATTAGTTTTGCGGCCCTCGGCATCGTAATGGTCAAGCTGCCTGACAACTATTTCAGCACGCATTATCAACAGGATTTCCTACCCGGTAGCCCGTGGCTTGTGCGTTGGGGGGCGGTTATTGCAAAGAATGTCGCGGGTGTTTTGTTGATTTTGCTCGGAATAGTCTTGTCGCTTCCGGGCGTTCCCGGACAGGGTATCCTGACTATATTGCTAGGCTTGATAATGGTAGATATTCCCGGTAAACGTCCGCTCGAAGCCCGCATAATTAAACGCCCGACGGTTTTGGCGGCGGTCAACAAACTTCGTGAAAGATACAACAAACCTGCGTTTAAAATGGATTAGTAATGGGCATTATCGACAAAATTTTAAGGCGAAAAAAAGCTGATCCGCACGCACGGCGGCGTTTGTTGCTCGCCCACGGACGCATCACCGATGGCGTTATCATCGAAAACGAGATCAACAGTGCCGGCGACGAGATCGTTTTTTATTCCTATACGCTCAACGGCGTCGATTTTGAGTCATCCGACATCCTGACCGTCGAGCAGAAAAATGATCCGGTCAAATACGCGCCGGGAGCAAAGGTCGGTATTCGCTACGACCAGCGAAATCAGGGAAACTCCATTGTTGAATAAATGTTCAAGAAAATACTCATAGCAAACCGTGGAGAGATCGCCTGTCGGGTGATGCGTGCGTGCCGTGAGATGGGTATCGGGACCGTTGCGGTCTATTCGGATGCTGACAAGGATGCTCTGCACGTCCGAATGGCGGATGAGGCTTTTCATATCGGGCCGCCGCCTTCGAATGAGAGCTATCTCTGCTCGGAAAAGATCATAGCGGTCGCGAAAGAGGCTGGTGCAGATGCGATACATCCGGGTTACGGGTTTTTGTCAGAGAATGCGGAATTTGTCCGCGAGGTGACGAAAGCCGGTATCACGTTTATCGGCCCGCCACCCGAAGCGATGGAAGGCTTGGGTGGTAAGATGTCTGCCCGCAAGATCGCGATCGAGGCCGGCGTTCCCGTAGTTCCGGGCACGACCGAGGCCTTGCGGTCGTTTGAAGATGCAAGCGAAACTGCTGCCAAATTTGGCTATCCCGTGATGCTAAAAGCGTCCGCTGGCGGCGGCGGGAAAGGAATGCGGCTCGTTTTCGAAGAATCTGAGCTAAGATCTGCTCTTGAAAATGCCCAGGCCGAGGCTCTAGCGGGTTTTGGCGATGACGCGGTGTATGTCGAAAAAGCTGTAGTTCGTCCGCGTCATATTGAAATACAGGTATTCTCAGATAAACACGGCAACCACGTCCATCTCGGCGAACGCGAATGTTCGATCCAGCGTCGGCATCAAAAGGTTATCGAAGAAGCTCCGTCGCCGATAAATTCGGCTGAGCTACGTGCCGAAATGGGTGCCTGTGCCGTTAAGGTCGCCAAGGCCGTCAACTACGTTGGTGCCGGAACGGTCGAGTTTCTGGTATCCGATCTCGATAGATCATTCTACTTCCTTGAGATGAACACGCGGCTTCAGGTCGAGCATCCGGTGACCGAGCTTGTCACCGGCATCGATCTCGTCCGCGAGCAGATCAATGTTGCTTGGGGCGAAAAGCTGTCGTTCACGCAAGACGATGTTCAATTGACCGGCCACGCTATCGAATGCCGCGTCTATGCCGAAGATCCTGAGAACAATTTTCTGCCTTCGCCGGGGACAATAACTCGGCTACGTCTGCCGCAAGGTCCGGGCGTTCGCGATGACGGCGGCATTTATGAGGGGGCCGAGGTTTCGATCTATTACGATCCGATGATCTCGAAATTTGCGGTTCACGGCAAAGACCGTGCCGAGGCGATCGACCGTATGCGTCGGGCGCTGATGGAATACGAGGTAGGGGGCATCAAGACGACTCTGCCGTTTTTCCGCGAAGTGATGATTGATCCTGAGTTCATTGCGGGTAATCTCGACACCGGATTTATCACGGCTTTTAATGAACGGCGAAAGTCGGTCGAAGCAGATGAAGAAACCCATGATATGGCTGCCATCGCCGCAGCTCTTGCCTTTTCGGAAAACCAGAAAACTGTGTCGGTCACAAATAACGGTGGACAAGCCGCCAGCCAATGGGCAATGTCCGGCCGTGCGGCGGCAATGAAAAACCGTATTTGATATAATTAAGTTTATGGAAGAATTATTAAGACAGTTGTTGGGTAAAAAGATCGACGTGACGTGCGGGACAAACGCGGCGTTTCGCGGCGATGTGGTCGATGTGAAGTCAGGCGTTCTATACTTACGTGACGAATCGGAAAAGGTCGCGTATGTCGCTATCGACAAGATCGCAGTCGTTTTCGAGTGCCCTGATCAGCATTCGCGGCCCGGATTTATAGTCTAAGTTGAGATAACAAAATAAGAAAAAAGCCCGGTGTTCGTATTGAACACCGGGCTTTTCTATATGCAAAAATTGTTAACTACCGATCGTCCGTCGAATAGTCAGGTGCGGATGTTGTGTTTTCAGCTTTCAGTCTGCGGTAACCGACGATGCGGCTTGACCAGTATCCTGCGAATGGGGTGTAGGTGATGCCTTTGCTTGACGATGCCTGGTAGAAACCATTTTCGTCAGCGACGATGCCCATGTGGCCGAGGTTGTTGAAAAAGACGAGTGTGCCAAATTTGAAACGGTCATCGCCGTAAACCGGCTCTGACAACGACCACAGCGAACGTGCGCTTTGGCGTGTAAAAAATATACCTGCTTCCTGAAATGAGCTCCAGACAAAACCTGAGCAATCATACGAATTTGGCCCGGTGGAACCGTATCGGTATGGCAACCCGTAACGGTTTTTGATCGCTCGGTCCAGTCTTTCACTGGTTGCTAATCCGTAAACCGTTCTGCTTGCGGCGGACAATGCTGCCGGAGCGTTTACTGCACGCGACGAACGCGTTTTCTTGACCACCGGCTCGTAAGCGGGGTCATTATTATTGCTAACCACGACGATATTATTTGTGAGGGTTGGGCGTGAGACGGATTGTGGCCTTGGTTGTACCGGCGGCATGTTTGTCGGCTGGCTGCCGGTTGACCTAACAACACGGTCGCGGCCTTGGGCCGATGCGGTAGCCGTAAAGCATACCGCGCAAAGTAAAATACAGGACGACAGAACAAATGTCTTTTTTAAATCTTTCAAATCTAACTCCAAAAATCTTATGAGGCAGGGAACCTTAGGAGGGCGGTGAACTGGTCACCTATTAATAAAAACCTCCAACACACAAAGAATTCCAGTAAATCAGAAATTCTGATCTTGCGAACTTTCTAAATTATGTCCCTTGTTTAACGCTAGTGAAACTAACTTTTAAGATTATGACCTATAAGCAAAAGGAATGCAACCATGACGAATTTGGTTATGGATATGAGAGCGGGGATTGAGATGGAAAAAGCGGAAAAATGAGTTGTATATAAATGAACAATGCAGTGGCAGAGCCTCTTCTATCTTTTTGATAGAAAAGGCCCCGCCGCCCCACTACTTCCGCCTAAGCACCTTTAGTTGTCCTGTGATAACACAAGACACACTCAATCGGGCGCGGCTTCCAAATAAAATGTAAAAAGGCCCGAAAATAATTCGGGCCTAACGTAATATTAAATTGATTCTTGCCAAACATGCCCTTACTTACGTGAGGGCTACTGACAGGACTAGGCTGAGAACGACGTTCCGCAGCCGCAGCCGCCGGTCGCGTTTGGATTTTC
>JBKJRA010000302.1:0-7681 GCA_046594975.1 Pyrinomonadaceae bacterium
GCGGAACCGAGATCTCGGGCGGCATTCTGATGGGCAACCCGCTGCTGCCGCAAAAGCCGTGCTCGTTCCCTGCTCCGTGTCCTGGAATGGATGTCGATATTCTCGACGAAAACGGCCAGAGCGTCGGCCCGAACGAGGTTGGCGAACTCGTCATCAAACAGCCCTGGATCGGCATGGCCCGCGGCTTCTGGCAGGAAAAGGAACGCTATCTCGAAACCTACTGGAGCCGTTTCAAAAACATATGGGTCCACGGCGATTGGGCAATGCGCGATAATGACGGCCACTGGTTTATCCTCGGCCGCAGCGACGACACGCTAAAAGTCGCCGGAAAACGCGTCGGCCCCGCCGAGGTCGAAAGCCTTTTGGTCGCCCACCCGCTAGTAACTGAAGCCGCCGTCATCGGCGTCCCGGATGAGGTAAAAGGGACGGCGATGGTCGCATTCTGCGTGTTGTCAGTACCACCTGCGGTAGCGGGTGGTTCAGCACCGAGCGGCGACAACATCGAGTTGCAAAAAGAACTCAAGCTCTTGGTCGCCAAAGACATGGGCAAACCGCTCGCGCCGTCAAAAATACACTTCGTCTCAGCTTTGCCCAAGACCCGAAACGCCAAAGTAATGCGCCGCGTCCTCCGCTCCGCCTATCTCGGCGAAGATCCCGGTGACTTATCGGCGCTCGAAAATCCGGCGAGGGTTGAAGAAATTGGAAATTGTGGTGAGAAAACTTAGTTGTCGTTGAAAGGTATTCGTCGCGGGATCCAGCACTTCACATTCTGCTGATAATTTTCGTACTCAACTCCAAATCGATCAAGCAGATCACTCTCTTCGGTTGGCCTAAATACGAGTTGCCAGACGAGCGATCCCATCAATGCATAAAGAGCCACAAGCGGTGAGCCGAGAAACAGCGCGATTGCCAAGCCTTGGCCGACACCTGAGACCGCCATCGGATTGCGAACATATGCGTATGGCCCAACCACGACAAACTTTTTAGCATGGTCGAGCGGGAGCGGCGTTCCCTGCCCTACTCGCGACATCACAATAGCGGCCCAAACACCCACTGAACTTATAAAAACGAAGATGACTATCGCTATCGGCTTTTGAAACGAAAATTGCAGTCTCGAAACACCGATCTTGTCCTCGACGACCGTGATCAGATATGGAAATATCACTAAAATCACCGACCAGACCACGATGATCTGAGTGAATGTTTTGACCAAGATCCAGTTGGTTGACGTTTCGGCTGCCTTTCTGAACATTGCTTTTTCAAACGTCATTCCGACTGAAAAAACGCCCGACCAGATCATCGCGGGGAACATAAGCGTCACGCCCAACCATCCAATATCCGTCATAATTGCAAACGCAAAACAGTAAACGGTTGCGTAGCTGATCGTGCCGGTCACGAACCAAGCAACGATTTGTTTATATTGATCGTTACGAAAACATAGCCATCCCGTGACAAGCGAACCCAGTCCCAGAAATGCGATATCGGCGAGCCAAAACGACATCAATGATGTTTCAGAATTCGCCTCAAGTACGAAATATTTACGGCTTGTTGGTAAAAAATACAGCACCGCCCACCATCCGAAAACGGCTAGACCTTGGAGAGTAAAATAGGCTGCAGCTGACGTTTTGAGTTTCATTTTCGTATTGGCGAGATTATATTAGCATTTGCTTAAATGTAAAAATGTTTAAGGTGCTCCATGGAGCGCTGGAGCGCATGGAGCAGGTGGAGCGCATGGAGCGCCCTTTTAATGACAAAAACCCTTAACGAGCGAAAATTGAAACAAGCCTGTGTCGAGCTTGCCAAAGGACACGAGGAACTCGCGTTTGTTTACAACACTTACGGGCCTCCGCCACTGTGGGATCGTCCGACGGGGTTTTCGACGCTGCTGGAAATTATTCTTGAACAGCAGGTTTCTCTTGCGTCGGCAAAGGCCTGTTTTGATAAACTCACCGCCCATATCGGCAACGTAACGCCGGAGAATCTGTTGGCACTCGATGATGTTGAGTTGAAAACTGTGGGATTCAGCCGGCAAAAAACCGCGTATGCGAGGCATCTTAGCGAAGCGATCATCGAGAAGCGTATCGATCTCGACAGCCTCAACCATCTTTCGGACGCTGATGTTAAGACCGAGCTTATCAAGCTAAAAGGGATCGGCGAATGGTCGAGCGATATTTATCTGCTGATGGCGATGCTCCGGCCTGATGTTATGCCAAAAGGCGATGTCGCATTGCATACAGCGTGGCACAAACTCAGCGGAAGTCCGCGGCCGACATCGGATGAGTTCGTTCTGATGGCTGAAAAATGGTCACCGTATCGCTCGGTCGCCGCTCGGCTGTTGTGGCACTACTATCTGAGTGAAAGGCGGAAACCTGTGCGGTAGCGAGGGTGTCTCTTACTTTGGCGAGAGTTTTGATTATGTGGCGAAGAACACACTCCCTACCGGTCGTGTTTCCGCCCGCTTTCTGATACTTTATTCTCGATGACAAAGATCCTAGATGTCGGCTGTGGGGCCAATAAAACGGAAGATGCGATCGGCCTCGATAACAATCCGCGCACGGCGGCTGATGTCATTCACGATCTGGGCGAGATACCGTATCCATTTCCCGACAACGAATTTGACCTCGTCGTGTCGAATCACGTTGTCGAACACGTGCCGGACGTGATGGCGTTTATCGGCGAACTGCACCGCGTGACGCGAAACGGCGGTACTATCCGACTGCTGACGCCGCACTATACCAACGCCGACTGGGCAAACGACCCGACGCATCGTAATCACATCAATTCGTACACCTTTAACACGTTCCTCGCGGGCCGCCAGGTGTTCGATTTTTATACGGACGTTCAGCTAAAGCCCGTGAACTGTTATGTTTCGCTTGCGGGTTTGTGGAAAGCACTGGGAATCGAACTGATCGTAAATCTTGACACCAAATGGCCGTCGATGCGATGGACTCGTAAATTCTGGGAACAATATCTAAGCTACATAATGCGCGGTAAGGAATTGCGATTCGAATTTGAAGTAGTGAAAATCCAGTAGGCAGCAGCAGTTGGCGGAAGACAGTTGTTTTTTACTGCCAACTGCCCTCTGCCGTTGCCAACTGATTTTCCAGCCAACTATTCACGAACTTTGACGCATCTGTTATCGTTAGGATGTTTACTTATATTTTTTGTCGAGGTAAATAAATGAAGATCAGATTTTTCGCCGCCGCTGTCATCGCAGTAATGCTTTCAAATTTCGCGGCTTTTGCGGCTGTCGATAACCACAAACGCAAAACTAAAAAACGCCAAACCAATCGGCTCGTGACCTTGCTGCCTGCGTCAGACGGCGTTGCCGTTTTTGAAGCAAAACGCTTTCTCGACGAAGGTTTACCCAAATTGCTCTCTGCCAATCAGCCGATGCTCGGTGAGATCATGGCAAAGGTCAACGAGATGGAAAACCGCACCGGCATTGACCTTCGTAAATTTGAGCAGGTCGCCGTCGGCGTCGGCTACAAGCAGATCTCGGCAAAAGAAACTGATTTTGAGCCGGTGCTGATAGCCAGCGGCGATATCAACGCCGGTGCTTTGATTGCGGTAGCAAAGCTTGCATCCAAAGGCACTTACCGCGAAGAAAAGATCGGCGAACGCACTGTTTATATCTTTGTTCCGAAAGACGCACTACAAAAAACGACCGTCACCACCACAAATTCAAAAATCAGCTCCGGGATGGACAGTGCTCTCAAGAGCCTGACCAAAGAGGTTGCAGTCACCGCTCTCGACTCAAATACGCTTGTGATCGGAACGCTGCCGCGTGTTCGTGAAACGCTTTCCGGTACGACGCACGTCGGAGCGGACGTTACCGGGTTGCTTTCGCAGAAAGAAACGGCAGTTATGACGTTTGCTATGCGGCCACCGGGCGGAATGGCAAAGCTGCTGCCGCTGGATGATGATGAGCTTGGCAAAAATCTCGACTCGATCCAGTTTATATCCGGTTCGCTCGACATCGCTGCTATCGGAACGAGCCTACAAGTGTTAGCCCGTACCCAAAAACCGGAGCAGGCGACAGGGTTAAAAGACACTCTTGCGGGGCTTCAGATGATCGGCCGAACATTTCTCGGCGGTTCAAAACGTCCTGACCAACAGGTCTATGCTCGTATGCTCAAAAATGCCAAGATCGACAATCGCGGCAACGACGTGACGCTCGACCTGCTCGTGCCGCAGGCCGACATCGACATCCTGATCGCGGTAGTCAAGTAAGAATAAACCGCAGAGACGCAGAGGAAACTTAAGAAGGGTAGAAGAATTATAAATCTTCTACCCTTTGATTTTATCTCAAACCCTCTGCGTCTCCGCGTCTCTGCGGTGAAAAACTCTTACCTTCTTCGCCGACGGAACCCCTCGCTTCTTTGCTTAGCAAATTGATCGAGATCGCGATTGTATTGCCCATCTTCGCCAAACAACGGAAATAATTGTAAATCACGAGACAGATACGCTGCACGCAGCTCCACCGGTCGTGGTCCGGCCTTAATTACACGCACTTTTGTCCCGCGAACATCGCCTATCCACGCGGCAAATTCGTCCGCACGGCCAACCGTCGCCGAGAGCAGCAACAACCTGATTCGCGGCGGCGAAAGGATGATCGCCTCTTCCCAAACGTGCCCGCGTTCCTCGTCCGCTAGGTAATGAGCCTCATCCAGGATCACAAAATCGGTCTCGACCTGTCCGCCGCTTCGCAACGCGTCAAATAATTGATTGCGGTATATTTCGGTCGTGCCGACGATGAGCGGTGCGTCCGTATTTTCTTTGCGATCACCGGTCAGAATGCCCACGTTTTCAGCTCCAAATTCAATACCAAACTCAGTGTATTTCGAATTAGTCAGAGCCTTGAGCGGCGTCGTGTACCAGGCACGTTTCCCCGCCGCGAGCATCCGCCGGATCTCTTCGCGGGCGATCCATGTCTTGCCGCTGCCGGTTGGTGCGGTTACGAGAACGTCCTCGGCCTCAATTGCCGAAAGAGCCTCAAGCTGGAACGCATCCGGTTTGAAAGGCTTGTTTTCCGGCACGCCGATGCCTGATAGCAGGCGTTCGATCGACTTTAGCTGTCGCGGAGTCTGCGGCACAACCTCGCGGGCAGCGGAACTTTCGCGTGCAAAAAAGCGTTTATCTTTTCGTTCACCTTTTGGCCGCGACGAATTTTTTCTGTTGCGATCGCGATTACCGGAGCGTGGCATATACGCGATGTTAGATGTTTGTGAACGATATGTCTAATTTCTTTCAATCGCGGCGAGTTGGTGTTAAAATATCAAATTGCTTCGCAACGTATCGTTGCGGCAAAGCGTCTAATCGGGAGTTAGCTATCATAGCTGATCGAACGATAGGCGATATTAATAAGTTATATGTTTGAGCAGTCATTATACGATACCGAGCCGGTCGCAACTCCTCTAGCGGAGGGCGATCTGTTTCATAAATACGAGATCAAAAATTGGGATCTCGGGCCGCGGCTCTACAAAATTTTTGCGATCACGGCTGCGTGCAATATCCTCGCGATATTGCTAGTCGCTCAGACTTCGCTGCTGACGACGAAAACTTGCGACAGCCCGATCGTCGGACGCGTGTGTCAGGTTTTGGATACTGTCTATGTTGGGGCGTTGTTATTTGGGACCGACCGCGAATATGTCGATGCGGCTTACGACAAGACCGATCTCGGCGATTACGAGATCACTTATGTTGATGCGAGCGGCGAGACACCGCCGCTGTCTTACCCTGAGGGATACTTTCAGATCGCAAATCCTGATGAATATCAGGCGATGCTTGCACAGCAAAATGAGCCGCTGGTAATGTCTGAGCTGCCTCCCGGCATTCCGATGACGACGCCGTCACGCGGTAACAGCTTGATCGACACTAAGCCTATTGTTCCCAAGCATAACGACGATGTGATCGACGGCGACCTGCCCACAACCATCGGCGGTGGCTCGACCGCGTCAAACGGCAAAAAACCTACTCACGGAAAACCGACTGGAATCGGAACAGGCGGAACCGCGGACATCAAAGTTAAACCAACTCCTGAACCGTCCCCCATTTCAAGCAATGCGGTCGAGGGGGTCGTTATCAACAAAAGACCGCTTACGGATTTTGCAGACGGAATAGTCACCAAATGGGCAACTAAAGAGGTTGACCTCAATTCGGATTTCACGCTTGTCCTTAATGGTTATATTAACGCTGACGGAAAGCTTGACCGGACGAAGTCAAAATTTGACACCGCTAAAACAAAGGGCGACCCTAAGATGATCGACGTTGGCAAAGCCGCCCTTGAGGCTCTAGGCGACAGCAATTATCTTTCTTACCTTAAATTAGCAGGCGTTGATCAAATAACCGCTACGCTAGTTCAGGATGACCAGCAGATAACGGTCGTTATATCGTCTGTCCAAAAAACGCCAGAGCGTGCAAATTCCGTTTCGAGTCTGGTCAGCGGGGCGATATTACTAGGCAAGGTCAAAGTCGAAAATCCTAGTGACGAGAGGACATTGCTTGACGGTGCTAAGGTTTCTACCGACGGCAAAAATTTTATTCTGAATTTTGCTATCCCTAAGCCGATAGCTCAAGAGATGATCAATCGAAAGCTGAAAGAAGCTCAGGCCAAAAAAACTCAGCAGTCGCAGCCTAATTCAAATGCTCTGTCGAAAGCGAGCGATAATACGGCTAAAAGATAATTTTGAATAATCGCAGATCTAACAATTCAGTCCTGTTTCTCGCGACACTAGGCGTGTATCTCGGCCTCGTGCTGGCGGGTGCAACGCCGCAAGTTCTTGCGAATGCAGCGATGACGCGGTCGTTTGACGTTAAGGACGAAATTGAGGTTAATGACAACCTTGATAAAAAACCGGATGACGAACGCTCACCAGTAACGGCTTCGGTGCAAAACTATCTGGAGGATGTCGAATACTTTCTCGCGAGTCTCGGACGCATCAGGAACAAGGGTAAGTTTGACCCGAAAAAAGATACATTTAACGTAGCACAAAACACGCTGCTGCCATGTGTTGATAGCAATATTGTCGGTCGCTACACGCCGATACATTTTGATAGCACCAGCGAATCTTCACGGTCCGCACTCGAACGTTTTAGCAACGGAATGGTCTATGGCTATTCACTCGGCGACTGCATTGCCAATAGCGAGTTCACCGTTACGGCTGTTGATTCTCGGTTCACTTTTGCTCTAGACGGTAAGGCATTTAGTGTAAATGTCGCTGTTAAAAAACAATCATCACAACGCTCGCTCGACCTTATTCGCGAACTCGGAAGTACAGTCAGGCTTTACGCAGTAAGTGCCAAAACCAACCTTCGCCGACAGATCATATTAAACACAACATTCCGTTCGGAAAACGATCAGGTCTTTGTTGTCACACGCCTTCCCCGTGCCGGGCTCGACTCGCTGCTTGCATCAGACGCAAAGTAGCGGCGGGCGGTTAATTCATTTCAACCTCGCCATTTTTATCAGGTTTTTAACGTCAAGAGTTGCGTCAATTGTCGCGATGATTCAATCTATTGCATCGCGCTCGCAACGCTTACACATGAGGAAAATATGGCAGTCAATAGTTTTGCAGATAAGTTAGTTAAGAAAATTTTTGGAACATCGAGCGACATTTTTTTGAAAAATGTTAAACCGATCGTCGAACAGATCAATGCTTGGGAACCGAAGATCGCTGCG
>JBKJRA010000342.1:0-5560 GCA_046594975.1 Pyrinomonadaceae bacterium
TTACGTTGTCGATCGAAATTTGCAGATAATCCAGCCCGGCTTCGTTCAGCTTCCTGACCTTTTCAGGCTGAAAATAATAGCCGTTCGAAATCAGCCCGGCGATCATTCCGTGATGACGGATGCGGGCAATGATATCGTATATCTCAGGATGCATCATCGGTTCGCCGCCTGAAATCGTAACGACGGACGTGCCAAATTCCGCGAGTTTGTCGATCCGCTCAAGCATCACGTCGATCGGCACAGGATCGCTCGTTTTGTCGTATTCGTTGCAGTATGTGCAGGCAAGATTACACCGCCGCATCGGCACGATGTGTACCAATACCGGATGCTTGGTCGAAGCAAATGCCTTTATCGTGTGCTTGACCCCTCGTGTAAATCTGCTGAAACTGCTTGCCTTTGGCATATCTGAATTTAGTATATCAAAAAGCCCCGGCCGAATGTGTTCGGCCCAAGGCCTTCCATAATGTCGAGCCGTAGCGGCTACGCCTTTATCTTTTTTACCGAACTTGGATATTTGAGCTTAAAGATCTCGCCTTTAAGAGTTAGGT
This sequence comes from Pyrinomonadaceae bacterium, assembly GCA_046594975.1. Taxonomy (GTDB): domain Bacteria; phylum Acidobacteriota; class Blastocatellia; order Pyrinomonadales; family Pyrinomonadaceae; genus OLB17. The sequence goes on from JBKJRA010000342.1 coordinate 549, forward strand.
TCTTTTGAATATTTGCAAGAAGCACTGTCGTCGAATCATTATTTTGCTCGTTTATCTTGGCCTGTCGCGGCATACCATCGCCGTCAACCCAGATTTCGGCAGTTTTGTAAGTTGTCGCGGTCTTTGGCGTTAATTGTAAATGCCAAGTACTGACACTACCGCTGATCTGCTCTTCGCCGATGTAAACTACGGTGTAATTAGCCTTGAGCTGATCTTTGGACATGCTCATAAACGAAAGGGCCCCGCCCACCGAAGCATTATTTTTGGCATTCTTTGTAGTGCCTGTAATTACCTGATTCAGGCGCGGACGGTAAAGCTCGTAGTTGTCGCCGATAACGGAGATTTGCTCTTCGACGGGTTTTGTCCAATCTATGCGTACATACATCACGCGGCTTCCTGCTTTCGGCAGGTAGCTAGTACTGCCGACAGTCGTGTCTGAAACACCGAGTTGGCTGTTCGTTTTGACCATCGTCACATCGGCTTTGAGAGACTGGAGGGATTTGTTGTTTACATCCATCCGGCGGAGGACCTCTTGGATCACACCCTGAGCTTTTGCTTCTGATACCGAAACAACTGACAACAATAGAGCTACACCAAATACACCTATGCCAAACCGTAAATATCTATTCATAAAAACTTCCATTTCTAGTTCGTTACCATGCTTGCATCGCAGCCGCAGTCTTCGCTTATGACGACCTGAGCGGCGGTTTGGGTTGCAAGCTGATTTGGTTTATTGAACCACGCCTTTGGCGTAGCGAAGATAAAGATCATGCACAAAACGCACAAAACATCCCATTGCCACGATGCTCGTTCGTAATTCCAATTGATGACGTTTTTCATATCTTCAGTTTACAATATGTCCGTCGATCATCTGAATAGTGCGTGAGCAGGCCTCGGCCGCCTCGGGGTTGTGCGTGATCATAATGATCGTTTGGCCAAACTTTTCGTTCAACTCGCGGAACATCTCAAGCACGATCTTTGAATTCTCAGTGTCGAGATTTCCCGTCGGTTCATCTGCAAGAATTATCGCAGGGCCGTTAACGATCGCCCTCGCCAGAGCGACACGCTGCTGCTCACCGCCCGACAGTTCAAGCGGTTTATGATGCATTTTATCCTCAAGCTTGAGCAGTCGCAAAACTTCGCGGCGTCTATCTGAATTTTTACTGCCATTGCCGGTGTGGATCTTTTCGGCAAGTTTCAGGTTACCCTCAGCACTTAAGGTCGGGAACAGATTGAAACGCTGAAAAACAAAACCTATCTTGCGGCGGCGAATATCCGTTCGCCGCGCGTCTGAAACTTTTGCCAGATCCTCGCCGTCGATGAGAATGCTGCCGCTCGTTGGCGAAAGCAACCCGCCGAGCAGATGGAGCAGTGTCGATTTGCCACAGCCGGAAGGACCCATGATCGCAACGAATTCGCCTTCTCCGACCTCAAACGACAGCCCTCTAAGCACCGGAACCTCGAGTTTCCCGATTTTGTATGACTTTTTTAGATCGATTGCTCTTAAGATCGGTTTCATCTGATAGGCCTATTGGTATCTCGTAACTACGTTATTAACCGTCGGGGTCGTGGTTCCGGTAGCCTCACGCAGCTTCATGTCAAGATCGACCTCTTCGAGGTTCCAAGAGTTTTGGAGAACGAACGCCGCATCAGGAAATTTGTTGCCGATGGTGACCGCTTCGGGTGTCTGATATGTCAGCGTCATTGCGTATTTTTCTTTCGGGCGAGTAACTGTCACTCGTAGCGGCAGATTGGCGTAGTTCCCCGTATCGGTAAGGCTTCCCTCTTTGCCATAGATTATATCTGAGTCGATCTCGCCTTGTGCATCGAATATTTGCTGACGAGCGAGCCTGATGCCGCCGACGCGGTCAAACCAAAACCGCCGCTCGATCTTGAGGCTGCCGTCTGCTCGTTTAGAAAACTCGTCTAACAGATAATATCCCCGCATCACGACACGCAAAGGCGATTTTTTATCTAAGGTTGTATCTTCTTCACTCTGAAAGATGGTGCTCTGTGTATAGACATTCGCCGTGTCGGTCGGTCGGACGAGCATTGCTTCAGTAAAATGCTGGGGACGAAGATTTGCAAAAGCATTTATGTTTTCTTTGGCTATCTTGGCATTCTCAAGCTCAGTCGTACTCAGCGTTTTCTGCAATTTCGAATAATCGGCACCGTTCGTTCCCTTGATAAATTTCTTATATTTGCCGCTGCCCCCGTCCTGTAAGATAGCTACGCGAAATGTCTCTCCGTCCGAGGTCATCTGGGCAACATCCGAATGAATTATTGGCACTTGAACCTTGAGTAATATCTTACCTGGGCGCTGAACGACAACCTCGCCGTCGGCTTGTCGATAAACTTCCTTGCTGCCAAATTCGGCAAATGAATTGTCTTCGAATTTTAAATCGACCTTTGCCCGCATCGAGTTTACACGTGCAAAGCGGTTCACCTCTTTCATCAAGTCGGCTTGGGGAGCGTTTTCGGTCTTTAACAAACGCGCGGTTTGTCGATCAGTCTTTACAAGATTACAACTCATCGACAAAGCAATAGCCACAATTAAAAAGGCTAACTTCCATCTGAGAAATGTATTGCTGTAAAACTTCATCTGTTTCTGATGGTTTTCACCGCCTATACGGTTGCAAAAATAAGCCGTTTCCCCTCATCAAGCCGCAAATAATAGCACGCTTTGGCAGGCATATCCTAATCACGAAAAGACGCGGACACGGAATAAAATAGCATTCCCGCTCCGCGTTCTATTCGTCGAAATTTACCGCCTAACTCGAAAAAACTCCTTGGCTCCTCGTTAAGTAATCCTGCATCGTATAGGCAAACATAATGGCGATCCAGAAAAAACTCGCGACCGCAGCAAGCCATATCATACGTGGACTCCATTTAACGTGCATGAAGAAAAGCATAACGCACGACATCTTGGTAAACGCAATGAGCAGTGCGACCAAAGTATTTGCACCAGGAAAGATCCAATCGAGATCGACCGTCGCAACAAAATATGTCGCGATCGTGCCTACTACAAGTATCATAAACACCCCGATATATTTCGGGATATTCATATGTTCATGTTGTTCGTGATTATCTGAAGACATCTCTTCTCCTAATGCATAAAGTGCCTGCCGAGCAAGTAGAGCAGCGGAAACAGGAATATCCAAACAATATCGACAAAGTGCCAATAGAGGCCAGACATTTCGACCGGCATATAATAGTCGGCGTTATAATATTTTTTCCAGGCGGTCCATCCAAGCCACGTCATCAACCCGAGACCAACGATCATATGCAGAGCGTGCAGCCCAGTCATTACGAAATATATCCAAAAGAATATTCGTACCTTGTCGCGGAATTTATCAGCGTCTATCTCACCGTTTGAAAAATAACCGATCTTTTCGGCGTCGGTAAGGTAATTGTGGTCCTGCGCGAGTTTTACTAGCGAGCAATCTTTCCAAATGAACTCACCGCGAGGGTTTGGATGCACCTTTCCCAATTCTTCATGTGACAGTTGATAGCAAGGTGGTTCGGCTTCGTCATGTTCGGCGCCGGGATCAGCTTTGACCTTTTTATTCAGTCCGGCGACAGGAACCAATCCGTGATTAAATTTATCGGTGTATTCGATGGCCTTGACACCCAGAAATACCGAGCCGAAAAACATCGTCAGCACGATCAAAATGACCTGCATATTACGATTGCCTTTCTGAGCGTAATAGACGGTCAATGCCATCGTCAACGAACTAACGATCAGCACGAGCGTATTGAGACCACCCCAAAATGCATCAAGGTGGTTACTGCCCGCGGCAAACGCCATCGGATATTTTGAGCGGAAAACAAGATAAGACGTGAACAGCCCGCCAAAGAACATGATCTCCTGCACGAGGAACATCCACATCCCGATCGAGACGCTCTCTTCTTGCTGGCCCATATCCTCGAACTGGTGCTGGAGCCCCGGCTCGTGATAGACGAATTTATCTGATGATTCGTGTGTCGACATTTGTATTAATTAGGACTCGATCAGGATAATTCCGGACCGTTTTACGCAGCAGTCTCCGCTGCATCGCGACGTTTTGCTCCTTCGATATCCAAACCACTTTCCTCGCCAAACCCGTATGCTTCCCACGTAACGACTGGCATAACTTCGAAGTTCTCTGTCGGCGGCGGCGAACTTGTCCGCCATTCAAGCCCCGGATGCATCCACGGGTTATCCGCAGCTTTTTTACCAAAGATCAGTGAATGGGTAAGATATATCGCAGGCATTATCAGCCCGATGCCTAGTACTGACGCACCTGCGGTCGAAAAAATGTTAAGAACCTGAAATTCCTCGGGATACGCGGCGTATCGCCGCGGCATTCCTTGATATCCCAAGATAAATTGAGGAAAGAATGTAAGATTAAATCCGACGAAAACAAGCATCGCCGAGATCTTTCCCCAGAATTCGGAATACATTTTGCCGGTCATCTTCGGCCACCAGTAATGGATGCCTCCAAGATAGGCGATCACCTGTCCGCCAACCATCACGTAGTGAAAGTGAGCTACGACAAAATAGGTATCTGTCAGATGGACCGTAAGACCTATCGCTCCGAGAAATAGTCCTGTCAGGCCTCCGATAAGGAACAATCCCATAAATCCGAGAGCATATAGCATCGGCGTATCGAATGAGATAGAACCTTTGTAAAGGGTCGCGGTCCAGTTAAACATCTTGATCGCCGAGGGGACGGCCACGACCATTGTCAGGAACGAAAATACCATACCGGCATAGATCGATTGGCCGCTGACGAACATATGGTGTCCCCAGACGAGGAATCCAAAGACTGCGATCGCGATACTCGAGAATGCAATAAACTCGTAGCCGAATATCTTTTTTCGCGAAAAATTAGAGATCAACTCCGAAATGACACCCATTCCCGGCAAGATCATAATATAGACAGCCGGATGCGAATAGAACCAGAACATATGCTGGAACAGGATCGGGTCACCGCCTATAGACGGATCGAAAATGCCGACGTGTGTAGCAC
>JBKJRA010000044.1:0-9756 GCA_046594975.1 Pyrinomonadaceae bacterium
TCACGGAACTGTCAGCGGAAACCAGATCAGCGGAACGGTCGATTCTCCCGCAGGATCAGTGCCTTTTTCGGGAACAAGAAACCCGTAAAGTTTTATCCGCAGTTTTTTTGAGGCTAGTTTATATGAAAAAGATAACGGCATATTTTGTCTTACTAATTGTGCTCTTTTCGAGTTTGGTTGTTTCAGCTCCCGCTCAGGCTAAGGGGGACACGTTGATCAAAAATGCGACGGTGATGACGGCGGTCAAAGGGACGCTGGAGAATACCGACATTTTGGTTCAAAACGGCAAGATCACAAAGATCGGCAAAAATATCACGGCTCCGGCTGGCATTCGGGTGATAGACGCGGCGGGCAAATTTGTCACGCCGGGCATCATCGATTGCCACTCGCACTCGATGCTCGACTCGATCAACGAAGGCTCGCTTTCGGTGACTTCGATGGTGCGGACGCGCGACATGCTCAACCCGACTGACATTACTATCTATCGTGCTCTGGCGGGCGGTGTGACTGCGGCAAATCTGCTGCACGGTTCGGCAAATTCGATTGGCGGGCAAAATACAACGGTCAAATTCAAATGGGGACATCCGGTCGAAGATTATCCGATCGCTGACGCTCCTCCGGGGATCAAATTTGCAATGGGCGAAAATGTCCGGCAGACGACCTCTTCGCCGCAACCGGGTCGAGCTTTGCGTTACCCGCGAACGCGGCAGGGCACTATCGAGGTGATGCGAGACGCGTTTTTGCGGGCGAAGGACTACAAGCAATCGTGGGCAGATTTTAAGGCTGGCAAAACAAAAATACAGCCGAGAAAAGACCTCGAACTTGAACCGCTGGTCGAAGTTCTGGAAGGTAAACGGCTAATACACGCACACGATTACCGCTCGGACGAGGCGTTGAATTTGATGTTGCTCGCGGATGAATTTGGAATCAAGGTGGCCACGCTCCAGCACGGGCTCGAGGCTTACAAGATCGCACCGGAGATCGCCAAACGCGGCACTGGCGTATCGATATTTACGGATTTTTGGGGCTATAAACTCGAGGCTTACGATGCTATTCCTTACAACGCCTATATTCTCTGGAAAAATGGCGTAATTGTTTCGATAAATTCGGATGATAATGAACGCATGCGCCGGCTCAATCTTGATGCGGCAAAGGTTGAGAAATACGGCGGTGTGCCTGAGCAGGACGCACTGCAAATGATCACTCTTAACCCGGCAAAACAACTAGGAATCGATAAACGAACTGGTTCGATCGAGATCGGGAAAGACGCCGATCTGGTTATCTGGAACGCTCATCCGTTCAGCGTTTATTCGCGTGTCGAGACCACGATAGTCGAGGGCGAGATATTATTTGACCGTGCCAAAGACGCTCAGATGAGAAAAGATATGGCAGCCGAGCGTGAAACGCTTGAAAAACTGGATGTTAATAAAGCTCCGGGAACAGGTGGCGGCCCGCCACGCATACCGTCAGAAAAGCGTAAAACCGATCTCGACGATGCGGAATACGGCGACGGAGGCAACCAATAATGTACAAAATTCATTTAACGCAAAGTCGCAAAGTTGCGAAGACGCAAAGGAAAACTATGGCAATCGGAACATCGATTCAAAAAATTACTGAATATCTTTGCGACTTTGCTCCTTTGCGACTTTGCGTTGTAATTTTTCTCTTTGCCTTTGCTTCGTTTGCTCAAAATGACGCCTCCGAGCAGAATCAAACCGGTAAGGCAGGGGCTTTTGCGATCGTCAACGCACGTATTGTGACCGTTTCGGGTGCAACTATCGAAAACGGCACTGTTGTGATCCAAAACGGCAAGATAGCCGCTGTCGGTGCAAATGTTCAGATCCCGGCTGGTGCGGAAAAGATCGACGGCAAAGGCCTGAGCGTCTTTCCCGGAATGATCGATGCCGGAACTAGTATGGGCCTCGCGGAGATAACGCTTGGGGTGGACGGCTCGGTTGATCTCGCTGAGGTTGGACAGATGAATGCCAACGCCAAGGCGATCAAGGGCATTCATCCGCATTCGGCACACGTCAATGTGACCCGAGTTAACGGCATCACGACGGTCTTATCTGCTCCACAAGGCGGTTTGATCGCCGGTCAGGCAGCCGTGATCGACCTTAATGGTTCAACGCCTGACGAGATGGCTGAGGTCAGAGAGTACGGCCTCGTCATTAATTTTCCGACCATTGCTTTTGGCGGACGGATTGGAGGATTTAGGGGCGGCGGAGCGACTGATTTTAACGAAGCTGTAAAACGCCGCGATGCTCAGGTTGATGAGCTGAAGAAGATATTCAGCAATGCGGAGCTTTACCTGAAAGCAAAGGATGCTTACGCTAAGGACACGACATTGCCGTTCCCAACTACCGATCAGAAATTAGAGGCAATGGCACCGTTCATACGCGGCGAAAAGCCGATAATCTTTTCTGCAGAACGTGAACGCGATATTCGTGGCGTTGCTAAATTTGTCGGTGAAATGAAGGTCAAAGGCATTATTCTCGGCGGACAGGAAGCCTGGAAAGCGGCCGACGATCTGAAAAAGAACAATATTTCGGTTATCTACACAAATATCTATGCTTCGCCTGTAAGGGATGACGACGCCTACGATTACTTGTTTACTGCTCCGTCTAAAATGGCTGCGGCTGGTGTAAAATTTTGCATCTCAACCGGTGACACCGGCCCGATGGTCCGCGAATTGCCGTATCACGCCGGTCTGGCTTCCGCATTCGGGCTGTCAAAAGACGATGCTCTAAAATCAGTGACGCTATATGCCGCTCAGATATTGGGCCTCTCTGACAAAATGGGATCGCTCGATGTCGGCAAGGTCGCGAATGTCGTTGTGACCGACGGTGATATGCTTGAATCGCGCACGAACGTTAAATATATTTTCATTAACGGCAGAATGATCCCGCTAACGAGCCGTCATACTGAGTTGTTTGACAGCTTTAAGGACAGGAAATAGGACACTGAGATAGTGAGACACAGAGACGCAGGGAATATATCCCGGCGTCTCTGTTTCATTTTTATCTCTATGTCTAGCTCTTCTGAGGTATATCTTCGCCTTCCTCAAAAAACTCAAGGCTAGCAGAATTTAGGCAGTAACGCTGTCCGGTCGGCGGTGGGCCATCGGGGAAGACGTGGCCTTGGTGGCCGCCGCAGCGGGCGCAGCGGATCTCAACGCGGCGCATCCCGTAGGCATTGTCTTCAATATTTGTTAGGTGTTCCTTGTCGAATGGGGCGTAAAATGAAGGCCAGCCCGTCCCGGAGTGGAACTTTTTCTCCGAACTGAAAAGCGGCAGCCCGCACAAACGGCAGGCGTAAACACCGTCCATTTTGTTGTCGAGAAGCGTCCCGCAAAACGCTGGCTCGGTACCGTGATCAAGCAATATCCGGTATTCCTCTTCGTTAAGGTCCTGTGCGAGGCGTTCAATTGCTTCGGCACTGAGCGGTGTGATGTCGTAGCCTGACTCTGATGTTTCCATAACTTTATTACTAATTTGTTTTCAATTAATTTCAAATTTTTGATCTGAAATTTCTAAACTGCCGTCCGCAAACTGCAGCTGCCTGCTGACATCATCCCCACCAAAATGATGCGGCGATGATGCAATACAATCCGATCAGTGCGAGGCCCTCTAACCAGATCGATTCACCGTCATAAATAATGACCGCGGAAACGACCACCGACAATATTAGAGCGACTAATAGCAGTGGCGACAGGACGAATGATAGCACCGCACCGCCGAGTACGAATGAAAGCAGCACTAACACAGGGAACAAGCCCAAAGCGATCTGCAACGAGCTATTGAGGATGACGCTGACCGCATAATCGGCCTGATTTTTCCAAGCCAGCTGGATGCCGATCAGGTTTTCTATCGCGTTACCGGCGATCGCTACGACTACAAGTCCCGCAAAAGCCTCCGAAATTCCGAGCGTTTTCATCGCCGGCTGTAAAGCCTCGACGAACCAATCCGAGACGAATGCCGCACCGCCGCCCGCTAATGCGAGGACGACTATCGTGAGTTTCATCGACCATTCGGCATGGCCCATCTCGTCTTTTGACACTGATACTGAGGGGTCGCCTTTAACCGAAAAGTAGATGCTGGCCGCAAGCAAGACAAGCAAAATTATCGCGAGAAATATATCGAGGCTCGCGATATGCGGTTCGGCTGGGGTGTGAACGAGCTTGGTCAGTGTTGGCACGGCGAGCGCGGCAGCGGCGATAAACATCAGGGCGACTATCATCTTTGGCGGCTCTGATTTGAACCGCTGCGTTCCGTTTTTCAGGCCGCCTAGAAACAATGCAAGACCGAGAACAAATACTGAATTACCGAGTATCGAGCCGATCAGAGCAGCCTGAACGACCTGATCGAGTCCCGCACGCAAGGCAAATATACAAACGAAAAGCTCAGGCAGATTGCCCAGCCCTGACTGTAAAATGCCAGTCGCTCCCGGCCCGAGACGACTGCCAAGTTGCTCGGTCGCGTCACCGACGATGACCGCAAGCAACGCTAAAGCTCCCGCCGTCACCGCGAACGCAAGCACCGCATTTGCCCCGGCATAATGTAACGCACCTGACGCGATCGTAAAGATCACGCACAACGCGATGATTATCTTTTCTTTCTTTTGCATCTCTATTTATCGCCGCCAAATACTTGTTTTTCTAGTTTTCGGAGCCGTGCGCCCATCTCGCCTAATCTTCGAAACGCGGCAGTCGCCCGGAGCCAGTCTTTTGTGTCAAAAGCCGGAATGCCTGAGATGGTCTTGCCCGGTTCTACATCATGCGACGTGGCGGATTTAGCTGTAATAACAGCATCATCGCCTACTTTTAAGTGTCCAGCGATGCCTACCTGTCCCGTTAAAATTACGCGTTTACCGATGTGCGAGCTGCCCGCAAGTCCTGTCTGCGAACAGATCAGTGCATCCTCATCGACCGTGCAGGAATGGCCTATCTGGACAAGATTGTCGATCTTTGCCCCGCGTTTTATACGCGTCTCACCGACCGACGCGCAGTCGATCGCGGTGTTGGCCCCGATCTCAACATCGTCTTCGAGAACGACGCGGCCTGTCTGCGGTATCTTGAGCCAATGCTTATCTTCGGTCTTGGCATAGCCAAATCCGTCCGACCCGATCGTTGTATTGTTGTGAATAATACATCTAGCACCGATCTCACAATTTTCGCGAACCGATACGCCTGAATGGATAGTCGTGTTTTCGCCTATCTTAACGCCGTCGTAGATCGTTGCGTTTGGCAATATCCTGACTCCGCTAGCAATGACGCAATTTTTGCCGATAACGGCATTTGCGTGGATCTCCACATCTTTTGCAACGGTCGCCATTGTATCGATAACCGCTGACGGATGAATGCCAGGTACGATTTGCGGCTCCGGAAAAAATATTCGCAACGCCAGCGTGTAGGCTACATACGGATCTTTGGCACGCAGGACGGCGATGTCGTCTCGTTCGATCTCGGCTTTTTCACCTAAGAAGATAGCGGCCGCGTTGGTGTGGGCGATCTGCGGCGTGTATTTGGGATTAGCGAGAAACGTGATATCGCTAAGTCCGGCAATATCAAGGCCGGCGGCCGATGTTATCTCCGTCTCCGGCGAGCCTTGTGAGATGGTCGCGTTAGTTTTTTCAGCCAATTCTGATAGTTTCATTTTAAACATCTTGAAAAAACAAGTCCCGATATGCAACACTAGTTTTAGCAGACAAATCAGCCCACTCAAAGTCATCCCGCTTTGAATTTCGCTCTCTCTCGTGCCGTTTTGCCAAATTTTACAGGAGTTTTATAACGCTATGAATGATCGTATTTTGAATCAGTCAAGTAAAAAGTCGTCTGAAACCTTAACAAACGCGGGTTACAGACAAGAGTTGATCAATGGTCAAATCGCACCGAAAGCCGCAGGTAACCGTTGGCACAATCTGATCGGGACCAATATCGCGATCGCCGTAGGCACACGGCTTTCGGGTAACAAAGCCGAGATTTACGTCAATGGAATGCAGGTCCAGCTTAAGAGCGATCTGATCTGCTATCCGGATGTCGTGATCGTCAATGGAGCACCAACATTTACAGATCAAAATGCGAATGTGCTGCGAAACCCCACGGTTGTTTTCGAGATCGTCTCTTGTGCCACAAGCCCTCTGGATAAAGCTCAAAAGTTAGAAAGCTATCTCGCCATATCGAGTATCAAAGAGTGTTTTTTGATCAAAGCCGACGAAATGCGGGTCGAACAATACGCACGCCAAAATGCGAAACAGTGGCTCTATCGCATCTACGACGAACGCGACGATGTGATCTCGCTTGATGCGGTAAATTGCAAAGTCTCACTTGCTGAGATCTATGCAAACATCAACGTCAAGCAAGCAGAACTCAGTTCAAAAGCGGTAAATTAATTTTTTAACCACAGATAAATACTGATCGACACAGATAGAATTCAAAAAAACTACGTCCAACCGTATTTATAGGTGGTTTTAATTCTTTTATTTCGCGTGTTTCGCGGGCAAACCTCTTACATTAGATTAACCGGATCGATCTCGACATAGATCGCACGCATATCGCCGCCGTTTGCTTCGGCATCGGCGAGAGCTATCTGGAGCGTGTCGCGCAGCTCGCGTCTCGTCGCACCTTTTAGAATGATCTGCACGCGGTATTCGTTTTTGAGCCGTGCAAGGGAAGCCGGAGCGGGACCTAAGATTCGACAGTGTTTCGATGTGTTCGCAACATCAAGTGAACGCCGTAAGATACTCGCGGTTCTCATTGCATAGGCATGGTCACGGTGCTTGATCATTATCGATGCGAGCACGAAAAACGGCGGGTAATTGAGCCGTTTGCGGTACTTTATCTCTTCTTTATAAAAGCCTTCGTAATCCTGTTTGACGGCGTGACGCAGAGCGTAGTGATCCGGATAATACGTTTGTATTAACACGCGTCCGGCCTTTTTTCCGCGTCCAGATCGTCCCGCGACCTGCGTTATCAGCTGGAAAGTCCGCTCCGCCGAACGCAGATCGGGCAGCCCTAAACCGATATCGACCGAGATAACCCCGACGAGTGTCACGTTAGGGAAATCGTGGCCTTTAGCGATCATCTGCGTGCCGACAAGCATGTCGAGGCCGCCGCGTTCGAATGTCGTCAGCACCTCTTCGATCTCGCCTTTGTGCGACATCGTGTCGCGGTCCACACGGGCGATCCGCAGGGCGGAAAACTTTCTCTCAAGCTGATCGGCAAGGTTTTCGGTGCCTTCGCCGACAAAATATAGGTATTCGCTCTGGCAATGCGGGCAGACCTTTGGCGAAGGCTCACGGTAATTACAGTAGTGGCAAACAAGGCGATTATCGCGTCGATGAAATGTGAGCGTGATGTCGCAATTTTTGCATTTAAGCGTCTCGCCGCACGAACGGCAGAGCACGAACTGCGAAAAGCCACGTCGGTTTAGCAAAATAATGACTTGTTCGCCCCGCGCATTCGTTTCTTTTATCGCTTCGATCAGCTCGGGCGACAAAGCGATGTCCTTTCCCGCACGTCTGAAAACCTCACGCATGTCTATGAGGCTTGCTTCGGCCAGGCCACGTCCCCCAATGCGTTCCGGCAGATGTAAGTACGTATATTTGCCGTTTTGTGCGTTGTAAAACGACTCCATCGCAGGCGTTGCCGAACCCAGCACGACGACCGCACCCGCCAGACTCGCACGCATCACGCCAACGTCGCGAGCGTTGTAAAACGGCGATTCGTGCTGGCGGTACGACGCGTCGTGTTCCTCATCAACTATCACCAACCCAATATTTTCCAGCGGAGCAAACACCGCCGACCGCGTACCGATCGCTATCCGGGCGTCGCCGCGACGTATCCGCCGCCATTCGTCGTAACGCTCTCCGGGCGATAGATTTGAATGCAGGATCGCGACTTCAGACCCAAATACCGCTCTCAGGCGCCGCGAAAATACCGGCGTCAGAGCGATCTCCGGCACGAGCATCAATGCCGAGCGTCCAGCATCCAAGGCGTGCCGCATTGCTCGAATATAAACCTCAGTCTTACCGCTGCCCGTCACGCCGTGTAGTAGAAATGCTTTGAAAGTATCGTTCAAACCGACCGCCGTCGTGATCTCGTCGAGAGCGGCGTGTTGTTCGTCTGTCAGAGTGAACTCGTTGAGCTTTGGCAAACTTGCATTCGCCATTGGGTCTCGCATGACGTCTTCGATATAGACATCTAGAATGCTGCGCTTGACCAAAGTATTTATCGGCGAAGCTCCAACGTCAGCCTGCTCGATCACATCCGTCCACAGCATCTCGCCGCCGTTGTCTTCTAGTAGGCTGATGATCGCGAGTTGCGGATCGGTCAGCACTTTCCCATCAGGATCGGCATCGACCGACCCCAATCGCACAGCCTTTCGGCGTTTCGGCTTAACCTTTTCTGTATTGATCCCGGCAGGCAGAGCTGCCTTGAGCATCTCGCCCCAAAAGCTGGCGTAATAATCCGCCGTCCATTGTGTCAGCTTTAATATCTCGGGCGTAATGAGGGGTTCGTCGTCGGAAAGCTCAATAATGTCTTTGATCTTTGCCTCGTCAAACTCAATGTCCGTCGGTAGCTGAGCGTGCAGCTCGACCGCATAACCTGTCATCGTACGCTTGCCAAAAGGCACCTTCAGCCTCGCCCCAAGCTTGATCGCCCCGCGCAAAGCCTCAGGCACACGATACGTAAACGAACGCCGCAGCGGCACAGGCAAAACCGCCTCGACATACGCCGGCAACGCTAAAATTTTGGCCTCGGGTGTGGACATTTTTGGCTTAACACCCAAAATGATAACCTATTGGGAACCTATTGCCGAAAACGGGTGTCTAACCAATGTGGGACGAGAGAATTCGAACAGGATGGACACGATAAACAGGATCATTTTTCAAGCGGTAACTTGTCCAAATACTCCTGATCTTGTTCATCCTGTCCATCCTGTTAAATTAATACTCCGCGTCTCAGAGACTCTGCGGTAAAATCACTTTATGAGCGAATTATTCACACCCGAAAAGAAAAAAGGCATCAACCCGGTATTTATCGTCGGGGCACTCGTCGGCATCGCCGCTATTGGCCTCGCGATCTGGCTGCTGACATTTAAGCCGTCAATGGAAGAGCAGACCGCAAAGATCCTGCAGGGCTCATTCAAAGAAGGCTCGCCCGAATTCGCCGATCTTAACAAAGACATCATCATCTCGACCGAAGATTCGACCGTACAGTCGCCGATGGGCCTCGGCACTATCTCGATGTTCATCGACGGCAAGATCCGCAACAAAGGCCCGAGAAACATCACCGTCCTCGAGGTCAACGTCGCCGTCGTCACGCAGTTCAACGTAGTCCTCCGCGAAAAACGCATCCTCGTCGTCCCCAACCAAAAAAACGGCCTCGCCCCCGGTGAGATCATCCCCATCCATCTCACCATGGACGGCTTTACCAAAGACGACGACCGTGCCAACATCCGCTGGAAAGTCACCGCGATCAAAGCCGAATAGACTGGAGCCGCAAGCATCCATGCTTGCTCTTTTACAAAATTCGTAATTCGTAATTAAATCCATGCTTCGCATACTGATCCTTACAACTGCCCTCTTCCTCACCGCCTGCCCCAAACCCGTCGCGCCTGACACCAAGCTTTTCCTCACCGACGCGCTTCAGCGTTACGACTTTACCGTCACCGACAAAAAGACCGAGCTCCGCGTCCAGTTTCGTCGCGGAGGCCGCCACGCCGACGGGCTCTACATTGGCACGCCCGACAAGAT
>JBKJRA010000103.1:0-6138 GCA_046594975.1 Pyrinomonadaceae bacterium
GAGGTTAATTTTTTTGAACCGCCACTGCAACCACAGTCGTCGCTACAACCCGATTTTGTCGAGAATGCCTTTCGTTTACGTAGTACAGTTGCAGTTGCATAAGCGACAGCTCCGGCAATGATTAACGCGACGATGATCCCTTGTATAAGCATAGTTAGTCAAAGCCCAGGGCTTTGCCTCCTTGATATGTGATGAGTGCCGCGACATAAGCGAGGCCTGTCATATACGCCAACATGAATATTGGCCAGCTCCACGAATTTGTCTCGCGGCGAACAACCGCAAGCGTTGACATACACTGCATCGCGAGCACGAAAAACACCATCAGCGTCAATGCCGTGAGCGGCGTCCAAGCGGGCCGCCCGTCGTCGGTCTTGGCGTCGCGAACCGCCGAGATCAACGTCTCAGATTGTTCGTTTTCATCCTTGCCGACATTATAAATAATACTCAGCGTCGAGACCAGCACCTCGCGTGCCGCAAAACTCGCGATCAGTGCAACGCCTATCTTCCAGTCAAATCCCAACGGTCTGATTACCGGCTCGATCACATGGCCGAGCTTTCCTGCAAAGCTGTGTTTGAGCTGCTCACTCTCGGGAAGCGGCTGATCGTTCTGTGCCGCTTGCTCGCTGCTAGCTGGTATATTTTGACTATTAGCCACTGGCTCCTGATTAGTTCTTGGAAAATACATCAACGCCCACAGAATGATCGAGATCGCTAAGATGACCGTTCCTGCACGCTTTAAAAATAGCCAGGCACGAGTCACCATATTCTGAAAGACAGTGCGGAGATTTGGCAGACGATATGGCGGCAGTTCCATTAAAAACGGCGGCGGCGGAGCCTTTAGCACGGTTCGCTTGAGAATTGCGGCGACGATGATCGCGACGATAATGCCGATCGAATACATTATCAGCATCAGCAGAGCTCCGACGGACACGAATCCAAATACATATTGGCCGCCGAAAAAAGCCCCGATCATTAGCGTATATACCGGCAGACGGGCCGAGCAAGACATAAATGGAGCGATCATTATCGTCGCAAAACGGTCGCGGCGACCCTCGATAGTGCGGGTCGCCATAATGCCGGGAATCGCACACGCAAAGCTGCTTATTAGCGGCAAAAATGCCTTGCCATGTAGTCCCACTCGGCTCATCAATTTGTCGAGCAAAAATGCGGCACGCGCCATGTAACCCGAATCTTCGAGGAGCGAGATGAATAAAAACAGGAGCAATATCTGCGGCAGAAAAACGACCACACCGCCGACACCGGCGATGATACCGTCCGCGAGCAGATCCGTTAGCATTCCCGGCGGCATCTCAGCTTTTACAAAATCACTAAATACGCCAAAGCCCTTTTCAAGTAGATCCATTGGCAGACTCGCCCATGAAAATATTGTTTGAAATACGATGAGCAATATCAAAACTAATATGACAAGTCCAAAAAACTTGTGCGTTAAAACCTTGTCGATCCTGTCCGTGACACGATGCGACTGGTGGTCACTGTGCCAGACCGATTCCTGCACGACACCCGAAATGAAGTTATATCTCGCAAATATCTTGCCGTGCGGTCCAGAGTTCGGGTCTTCGGAGTGAAATTCATATGGTATCTCAGGTTTAGTTCCGATCACTGATGTTAGCTTTTCAGCCAACTCAGAAGTTCCGCGTCCGGTCTTAGAATTAACTGCAACGACAGGCGTTTTTAGCTGGGCAGCGAGCATCTCGACATCGATCTCATGTCCCTGTTTTTCGAAAACATCCATCATCGTCAAGGCGACGACCACGGGCACGCCAAACTCGAAAAGCTGCGTGACGAGATAGAGATTACGTTCGAGATTTGTCGTATCGACTACCGCGACGATCGCGTCCGGCTTAGGCACTCCGGCTTGTTCGCCAGTGATAATGTCACGTGCGATCTGCTCATCGAGCGATGTCGCGTCAAGGCTATAGAGGCCTGGCAGGTCGATAAGTTTGGCCACTTTGCCATTAAGATTCCACGCACCTTCTTTGCGTTCGACGGTAACGCCTGGGTAGTTAGCGACTTTTTGTTTGAGGCCTGTGAGCGAGTTAAAGAGGGTCGTCTTGCCGGCGTTTGGGTTGCCTGCAAGTGCTATCGTGAGTTGGGTATTATGTCCGTTGTCACTCATTCATCTGCGGTGTTGCCGTAAAGGTCAAATACTTACTTGGATCGCATCCGCTTCAGTTTTTCGCATCGCCAAACTATAGCCCCGAACACGGATCTCGATCGGGTCGCCAAACGGAGCCATCTTAATTACCTGTACCGTCACGCCCGGAATCACACCCATCTCAAGCAGACGCCTCGTAATAGTCCCGCTGCCATTGACCGCAACCACCCTTGCGTCTTTGCCGATAGGCAATTCTGTTAATGTCATTTTATTGATTCCGACCGAAACTTTCACACTTGTAATTATAGCCTAATTGAAAATCAATTTCAATTTCAACTGTATAAATGTAAGATACCTCAATTAATATATTCAATGCCAAAATTATTCAGGAATATTTGAGGTCGTCGAGATCAGGTCAGCTTGATATGAACCGACCGTAAATCTGACTGGAATTCGGTCATCGGTACCGAGCCATACTTTTATCGCTAGAGCATCAAGTTGCGGGTTCCCTGTGTTGATAGTAATCATCTGGGTAGAGATCTTTTCGCCGTTAATAGTGATATTCGCCGGTGACGAGGGCCGCAATGTAAAAACATATGCCTTCGTCTCCCAAAAGACGGCCACGCGGGTGTCATTAACCGGATTGCTAAGATCTTTGCTGACTCTTAGATTAAACGAACGCATCGCATAAACAAGTGACAACAAGCTGTGAGTGCCGATAGGTGAATCGACTGGCGCTCCTCCGCCAAACGAGATATTTCCAGTTTTCGAGTCAAAAGTAACCGTCTGGTTGAGGCTGCTAAGTGCCGAGCTAAATTTGCCGACAAAAGACCTCGGAGCCAGCGTGTCGGGATCAACTTGTGCCTTTATCGAATCGCCTAATGCAAATGTCTTGTTGCCGGGTTCGGTTCCATTGATCGTTGCAGTAAGCAAAAGACTGTCTTTTCGCTCGATCTGCTTACGCTCTTTCGCCTCTAATGTTAGGATAGCGACTGGTTTGCCTCCGGAGGTTATGCTGAAAGCAAGCGTCTCGCCGAGTCGGAATCCAAGCTCCGGCAGCAGCGGTTGATTATCGACGTATTGCACAGGCTTTGGCGTCGGGCGTGGGGTCGCAGCAACTGTAGGCGTTGGCACAGGTGTCGGCTTCGGCGTTGTAGTTGGCGTTGGGACAGGATCGTCGATGTGAATACCGGCGAGCGAGGCTCGAAACTCACCTTTCACCGTCTTGAACCGTATTAAAACCGGCACGTGGTCATCGTCGGCAGTGAAATTTATTTTAGCGTCGTGAATGCCATTTGCAGTCAAAAATTCACTGTGCGCGATTGAAACTACCGTATCAAATTCACCCGCCTCGGTCTTAATTTTTTCCGGTTTCCCTGTCAAAAATGATGCCGAATAAACCTGTTCACTTTCTATAAATGTATATGTTCCCGTGCCGCCAGTTTCTCTCGCTTTATAGATAAGCGAAACAAGATCGAGATTAAATGACGGTATTGTCAGATAATTGTTGATCCTCTCGATCGGTATAGGGCCGTCGTTAGACGTTCGGCGAATATAGACCGGCAAGCCGTTGTCGGGAGCAGCAAAAACCGTACGGCTTTCATCTATCTGGACAAATGCAGCACTCACCAAGCCCGTCGTCTTTATTTTGGACCTGATCTCGACGACATCTTTGCCGCC
The DNA here is from genome assembly GCA_046594975.1 of Pyrinomonadaceae bacterium. GTDB lineage: Bacteria > Acidobacteriota > Blastocatellia > Pyrinomonadales > Pyrinomonadaceae > OLB17. The sequence continues at coordinate 3,797 of JBKJRA010000103.1, forward strand.
GAGTTTTCCGCGAGATACTACATAAAGCTCAGCGTAACCGCCATCGGGGAATTTTCCGAATGAGATATTGTAAGTAAGCTTTTCACCGATCTTAAATATAGAATTTGGCAAAGTTTGCGCGGTTACCTGCACTGAAAAGAAAACAGCTATGCCTAACAACGCTAAAGCCAGCCGGATACAGTTCGACCGGTTATCACCAAATATAATTTTGTTGTCGGTCTTTATCATTAACTGGTAGCAAGACTTTCCTTTACGATCTTGTTGAGAGCCTCGATCCTGTCGTTGGCCTTGGTTATCGGTCGGCCAATGACGACATAGTCCGACCCGGCGGCCAGAGCTTGCCGCAGGGTTGTTACACGCTTTTGATCGTCTCCGGTTGCAAAAGTCGAGCGAATGCCGGGAGTTACGGTAATAAAATCTTTGCTTGTCACGGCAGCTTTAACTGCCTCGACCTCTTGTGGCGAGGCAACGACTCCATCAAGCCCTGATTCTTCTGCAAGTTTTGCAAGACGAACGACCTGATTCGATACATTGTACGCAACGCCGATCTCGTGCAAAGATTCATCATTTGAACTCGTCAAAACAGTAACAGCGATTATCAAAGGTCGCTCGATCTTTTCGACCGCACAAACATTATCAACCTCAGCAACCGTCCGTTTTATCATCTCGCTACCGCCCGCGGCGTGAATGTTAAACATCCACACGCCGAGTCTCGCAGCCTCCACCGATACTTTTGCGACCGTGTTTGGAATGTCGTGGAATTTTAGATCGAGAAAAACTTTTATTCCGGCCTCTGCGAACTCCCGAACTAAGTCCGGTCCGCCGGCAGTAAATAGTTGCAACCCGATCTTAAATGCACCTACCTGATCTGCCAATTCCTGCGATATTGCTCGTGATTCGTCAGCAGTTTCAACGTCAAGAGCCACAATTATACGGTCTCGGACGCTGGTCTCGGGCGAAACGGCTGGCATTGGTTTGGTCATTTTTAATCTAGATCGAGCGGGTTTCTAAACGGAGTAGTGTCTTTATCAGCACGCTTCATCGCCTCTTTAAACTTCTCGTCCAACAGGCGTTCGCGGTCCTTCATCGACGACATTTCCTGAGCAAAGATTTGTTCACGCTGCTCATGTTTTTTACTCAACTCGCCCTGCAGATCTTCGAACGAGCCGTGCACTTTCTTTTTCGCCTCGTGACCGAGGAGTGCACCAGTTTGAGCATCTATCGTAAGCGTCGCATCACAACACGGGCAAGTTACGCTGTATTTGTTCATAACTTAAAAACTCCTCGCTCAAATTATACAATACTCGGCGTCTTTTACGCTTTTGCTGCCAACTTAGATGTCAGATCTGCCTTAACGTTTTCCCATTCTGTCTGAATGATACTGAAATAAACCGAATGCCGAAAACGGCCGGATTCGGTGATCATATGATTACGCATCGTTCCTTCCTCGGTGCAGCCAATACGACGCATTGCACTTTTCGATTTTTTATTGTTTGAGTCAGTTTTAAGTTCGACGCGAATACAGTTCCACACCTCAAATGCGTGTGTCAGCATCAATAGTTTCGTTTCAGTATTAATTACTGTTCGCTGCCATTTTGGGTTGATCCAAGTCCAGCCGATCTCTGCTTTTCGATTGGCGGTATCGATATTGCCAAATCTAGTAGAACCAACTACCGTTCCGGTTGCTTTGTCGATAGTTACAAACGGCAAAGCAGTACCTTGCATCTGCATTGCCAGAGCATCACGCACATATCGTTCGATATCACTCTCATCTTTGACTATATTATTCGTCCATTTCCACAACGATTCATCCATACCTACCTCGATCAATGCTGGCAGATGATCTACACGCATCGGTTCGAGCCGAACATTTTTACCTTCTAAAACTAGCAGTTCTACATTCATAAATATTATATTCGCAAAAAAGTGGGCAGACCGCACGGCCTACCCACTGACAACTAACCAACGACAACTGACTCCTGTCTAGATGTCGTAATACATTGAAAACTCTAGCGGATGCGGTCGCAGACGCAGAGGCGTGATCTCGTTTTCGCGTTTGTACGTGATCCAGCGTTCGATCATTTTAGCTGAGAAAACATCGCCCTTGAGCAGAAAATCGTGATCGGCTTCGAGTGCGTCGAGAGCTTCGTCGAGGCTGCCCGGCAGTGACGGAACGTTCTTTAACTCTTCGGGCGGCAGATCGTAAATGTCTTTATCGAGCGGCTCACCCGGATCGATGCGGTTTTGGATACCGTCAAGACCAGCCATCAACAAAGCGGCAAACGTTATATACGGATTACACGACGGATCTGGCGGACGAAATTCGAGCCGTTTGGCTTTCG
>JBKJRA010000307.1:0-4169 GCA_046594975.1 Pyrinomonadaceae bacterium
TTCGAGCGTCGGCATCAGAGGCGGAAACACGACCGGTAGGGAGTGTGCCTTCCCGGGACGCGACAATTACCAGAACGCCGCGATCCAAAAGCTCCCCTCCTGGACAGGAGGCGTGGCGGCGTTCTGGTAATTGTCGCGTCCCTGGAAGGCACACTCCCTACCGGTCGTGTTCCCGCCTCTGATGCCGATAGATCGTATGGACGCAGAAGGTGCTGGCGTTCGCCGGTGCATTCGAGAAAGGTGAATTTGGGAAAGTTGTTCGGTTTTTCGAGGCGGCATAGGATGACGTTGTCGTCACCAAAAGTTTCGGGGCGGTTGCGCTGCTTCATCTGTTTTATGTAACGCAGATCCGGCCTGAGATGGCTGCGGCCGATGGCAAAGCTATTGTCGATGAAATTGCTCAGCTCTTTGCGGCCCGCTAAATCGTTTATCGACAGGTGCTTGGCGAACGAGCGTTTGGGCGTGTGGGCAAGCACGAGTATCGCAAGGCCGTATTCGTCCTTGAGAGCCTTGAGCGATTTCATCAGCACGAGAGCCTCTTTGGCACCCTGGCCCGACGTGAGATAAGAAATATTGTCGATTATCAGCAGTCCGACCTTTTTTTTCTTGACCTCTTCCCATACGGAAAAGCCGATGAAATCTGCCAGCGATGTGAAGCCGGTGGGCAGTTCGTCGTCCCATTCGAGGCATAGCCGCTCCATATTGCGAAAGCGGTACCGATGAAGATATTTGCCTTTTTTTATGCCCGCAGAGTAACGCTCTGCGACCTGTGATCTGGTCATCTCGAAGTCAATGTAAACGACCGGGCGTGCGGGCGAATCGTTCTTTGGTAATTGAGAATTGAGAGTGGCGAACTGAGAGTTTTCAGACGCAAGAGACCCAGCTGCTATAGTTCCCGGTTCTGACAGGACGGATTTCCCCCGTGCGACTGCGTCGCCGATCTGGACCGCGAGGATACTCTTGCCGACGCCGGTATCGGCAAAGAGAATCGTCAGCTCGCCGGTACGGACGAGGTCGCCAAAAAGCTGCTGTGTCGGCTCGGCGCACGTGTCGGCGGTAAAGACGCTATTGAGGCTCTCGCGGACAAAGATCGACTCGTGAAAATGCTCCAGCGGGTGCTCTTTGCGATATTTATCAAGCAGTTTTTTGTATTTGTTGGGCGGCTCCCAACCGCGTGCCGTGGCATAACGGTCGTCATCGCCATTAGGCGACAGGTCAAATCCGTAACGATCTTTGTCATCATCATCATCTTCATCAAGATCGTCTTCATCTTCTTCGTCGAGGTCTTCGTCTTCGAGTTCGGGGGCTGATGTGTGTTTGGTTTTTTCTTCTGTGTTTTTCATATATCTGACAGCCGCATCTCACACGACCGTGTCAGAAATAGTAATAAAAATTGCACGAATTGTCAAATGTATTATAGATGAAACAGAGTGAGAATTGACTTTGTCGAGCGAAAAAGCAATAATCTGCAACTTGTTCTTTAACATTTGAAGCTTTGAGACAGGGTAAGCGGGTGAAAATCCCGCGCGATCGCGTCACCGTTAAAGCCGGGCGGCCTGTAAATAAAGCTATTAGCCAAGTGAGATGTTTCGCGTCAAAACATCCGCGGCAAGCATTGTGACATATCAAACACTCTGTTTTCCGGTCGTATTAGACGCGGGGAACGGAGTTTTTTTGTTAGGGATTAGGGAAAAAAGATGAGTGATAAGTTAAGAATTGAGCAGACTTTAACGCTGGCGTTCGCACTAACCCTAGTGTTTGCAGTGTTTACTAGCTGTCGACAAAGTAATGTAGTTAGTGAAAATAACGCGGCAAATACCGCTGTCCGCCCGATGCGTGTCGTTACGGACGACCTAGGGCGGACCGTGACAATACCGATTAAGGTCACCCGCGTTGTTTCTCTGGCCCCGAGCGTGACCGAAAATATCTTCGCCGTCGGTGCGGGTGACCGATTGGTCGGCGTGACGACGTTTTGCAATTATCCCGAACAGGCAAAGTCCATCGCCAAGATCGGCGACACGATGACTCCGAATATGGAGTCGATCATAGCACTCAAGCCGGACATTGTTTTCGTCTCAACCGCATCACAGATCGAGGCGTTTATGAAGACGCTTGAGCAGAATGGGATCGCGGTTTATGTGACGAATGCAACGTCGCTAGATGGCGTTTTTAATAACCTGAAGCAACTCGGCGACCTACTGGGCACGCAGGATAAGGCGGATAAACTAGTCGCAGATCTGACAGCGAAAGTGGATGCTGTCGGCAGTAAGCTCGATGGGCAAAAGCCTTTGCGGGTTTTCGTACAGATATCTCGTGAACCGCTTTTTACAATAGGCAAGCAAGCATTTTTGACCACAATGTTGACAAAAGCGGGTGCAGAATCCGTCACCGCAGATGTTGATTCGGCATATCCTAAATTAAGCAAAGAAACGGCTTCGGCACTGAACCCGGAGGTCATCCTCCTCTCCGATAGCGAAGATAATAAGGAGCCGAACGAAGCATTTAAGAATTCACCGGCGGTTAAAAACGGCCGTGTGTATAAGGTAAATGCCGACATTCTGTCGCGGCCGGGGCCGAGGCTGGTGGACGCGTTGGAGCAGATCGCGAAGGATCTGCATCCGGAGAAGTTTAAGTAGGGACTTTCAATTGCCATTAGCTCTAGCTAGTGGAAAGGTTTTTAATACAAAAACCGGGGCTTTAGACGAAGAGGCGATTGGGCTAAAGCCCGAGAACATTTTTTTGTCAGTCACCACTAGCTAAAGCTAGTGGCAATTCATGGACGAAGATCGCGGTCTTCAAGAACCGGATGAAAAGAGCATTTAAGCTGGGAATAATTCTATGCATTTTGTTGGTAACGGTGCTGATCGCGGCGGCGATGTTGGGGGCGGAGCGGTTGCCTTTGTTTGATCTAAACGAGCAGCAGCGGTCGATACTTTTTGACATCAGATTGCCGAGGATATTGCTTGGGGCGTGCGTCGGGGCGAGTTTGGCGGTTGCGGGGGCGGGATTGCAATCGCTACTCAGGAATCCGCTCGCAGAGCCGTATTTGCTGGGCGTGTCGAACGGAGCAGCTCTCGGCACGATGCTGGCGTTTGTATTTTTTCAGAGCCTCGAACTTACGCGGCCGATACTCGCATTTGCCGGAGCGGGCTTAGCGACTCTCGCGGTCTATCGGATGGCAAAAAGCCGTGCCGGGATGAACGTCGAGCGGCTGGTTTTGTCCGGCGTTATCGTGACGACGTTTTTATCGTCGGTGATCGTTATGATGACCACGTTGCTGGATGCGGCAAAGCTCAGGAGCTTTACTTTTTGGCTGCTCGGAGACCTGTCGCAGGCCACTCGAAATGGTGTTTATCTAAGCCTCGGTGCGGCCATTATCGGCACGATCATTTTGATGTCGCAGGCTAGGGCTTTGAACCTGATGATGGTGGGAGAACGCGATGCGTTCGATTTTGGCGTCGAGGTCGGGCGCGTACGGATGCTGGTTTTTGGAGCGTCTAGCCTCGTCGTCGGGGCGGCGGTCGCTGCGAGCGGTTCGGTCGGATATGTCGGGTTGATAGTGCCACATTTGGTGCGTTTGACCGTCGGGAGCGACAACCGGCTTGTAATTCCGTTTTCGGCGGTCGTTGGAGCGATATTTGTAGTTTTTGCTGACACCATTGCACGGACGGCGATCGCTCCGAGGGAATTGCCGGTTGGGGCAGTAACGGCTTTGATAGGAGCACCGCTGTTTATTTATTTACTGAGGAAGAATTAGGAAGTTTAGCCACGAATTAACACGAATAGCACGAATAAGAATCCTTGTTCTAAGTGGTCTGTGGCAAAAACAAAGATGCTGGAAGTTAGGAACATAACGGTAAAGTACGGCGAATGCGAGGTTCTGCGTGATGTTTCGCTGAGTCTTGCAAGTGGTCAGGTGATCGCTTTGCTAGGGGCGAATGGTGCGGGAAAGACGACCCTGATACGGTCTTTGAATGGGACACAGCCTATTGCGAAAGGTGAGATCAACCTTGACCGAAAGAGTTTGAATTCGTTGTCGCGGCGTGAGATCGCGGGTCAAGTCGCAGTCGTTGCTCAGGAAAATGAGACGCGGTTTCCGGTGTCGGTTTTGGAATTTGTGCTGTCGGGAAGGTTTGTTCACGGCGGGGCGTTTGGCTGGGAGACGGAAA
>JBKJRA010000301.1:0-13011 GCA_046594975.1 Pyrinomonadaceae bacterium
ATTTAATTCCAGTCCGCTCTCGCTAACTATATCTTCGCTGGAAACGGGCAAGATCCTCGAAGTCAATCAGACATTCGAAAAAATAAGCGGATTTACGCGCAATGAGACTCTAGGAAAAACAACGATGGACCTGGGGCTGTGGCTGAAACCGGAAGATCGCGAGCAGGAGATCGAGCGCGTGAAAAACCACGGGGAAATTCGCAATGTCGAGTACCGATTCCGTGTCAGAGATGGAAGCGAGATCATCGGCCTGCTCTCCGCTGAACGCATAGAGATCGGCGGCGAAACCTGCGCATTGACCGTGATCCAGGACGTAACGGAACGCGCTCATGCTGAAGAAAAGCTGCGCGAATCCGAAGAACGGTTTCGCGATCTGGCTGATAATATTGCGCAGCTCGCGTGGATGACAGACGCTGATGGCTGGATCTTTTGGTACAACCAACGCTGGTACGACTATACCGGCACTACTCTCGAAGAAATGCAGGGCTGGGGCTGGCAGGCAGTTCATCATCCCGACCATGTTGACGGCGTCACTGAGCGTTTCAAAAAATTTATCGAATCGGGCGAGGTGTGGGAAGACACGTTTCCGCTGCGTTCCAAAACAGGCGAATATCGATGGTTTCTTTCACGTGCCCAACCGATCCGAGACGATAAAGGAAAGATCGTGCGTTGGTTCGGCACCAATACCGACATCACCGATAAGAAAAATATTGAGGAAAGAATACGCCTCAGGGAAACCCAGCTTCGCCTCATAACCAATTCCGTTCCCGGGCTAATATCTTATGTTGACAAAGATCGCAGGTTTCGATTCGTAAACCATCAATATACCGTATGGTTTGGAAAAACAGAGAACGAGATCCTTGGCAAGCATATGAGCGATCTCCTCGGCGTAAAAACGTATCGAATAGTGAAGCCGAAAGTCGAACAGGTTCTCGCCGGTGAAGCATGCTCGGTTGAAACGGTAGTTCACTATCCAAAGATCGGTGACCGATTTGTTAGATTATCCTACACCCCCGATATTGCTGAGGACGGGGCCATTATGGGTTTTTATGTTCTAGTAACTGATCTCACTGAGCGAAAGCTTGCCGAAGACCAACTGAGAACTAGCGAAGAGCGGATGAGGGTCCTGATGTGGAGCCTCACCGAGCATGCGATCTTGTCGATCAGCCTCGAGGGCAAGATCGATGCCTGGAACCGCGGGGCAGAGTTAATATTTGGCTACGAGAAAGATGAAATAATAGGCAGCCCTATCGAGCGTCTTTTCACAATGGAAGATGTCTCACTTGGCGTCCATCTTAAGGAGATGCGATTATCGCGTCAGAAAGGTCATGCTGCAGACGACCGCTGGCATGTCCGCAAAGATGGCTACCGTTTTTTTGCAAGTGGCGAGATGACGCCTGTGTATGTAGGTAAAACGCTGATCGGTTATGCAAAGATCGTCCGCGATCTTACCGAGCCCAAACGGGTCGCAGATGAACTCCAGAAGGCACATGATGATCTTGAGATCAGGGTTACCGAAAGGACCAAGGATCTGGCTGCGGCAAATGACTTATTATTGAAACAGATTGAAGAAAGCAGAGTCGCCGAACAAAATCGGCTTATGCTTCTCCGACGTTTGTTCACGGTTCAGGAGGATGAACGTGCTCGTATCGCACGCGACATGCACGATCAGCTTGGCCAGCGGCTTACAGCTCTTCGGCTAAAGATCGCGTCGTTAAAGGATCTCTGCTCAGATGACGCAGCAATAAGTGCCCGAATAAGCCGCCTCCAGGAGATCGCGGAACATCTGGACAGCGAAGTAAGCTTTATGGCGTGGGAACTACGCCCCTCAATCCTTAACCAGGTCGAGTTTCCTAAGGCACTTGATAATTATGTAAACGAATGGTCCCGATATTCGGAGGTCTTTGCGGAGTTTGATGCGGTGGGCGTCAGGAATATCGAATTTAATACGGACGTCGAAAACAATCTGTACCGCATCACGCAGGAGGCACTTAATAATGCCGCAAAACATGCCAAAGCGACCCGAATAAGTGTACTTTTGGAAAAACGCGTGGACGAACTTATCTTAATAATCGAGGACAACGGCGTCGGATTTGATGTGGCATTGATGAAAAGCGACCGTCCGGGAGAAAAGGGATTTGGTTTGTTCGGCATGCGAGAGCGGGCCGCCCTCATTTCGGGAACGATCGAGATCGAGTCCGCCGAAAACCAAGGCACGAGTATATTTGTGAGGGTTCCACTGGCGGAGGCTGTTAAAGAAGAGTTATGAAAACAAAACTTCGCATCCTGCTAGCCGAAGACCACGTAACTGTTCGTGAGGGCGTCAAACTGCTTATCAATGCCCAGCCCGATATGGAAGTTGTCGGCGAGGCTGACGATGGCGAAGCAGCGATCAGCCAGGCTGCAAAAGTAGATCCGGATATCGTCATTATGGACATCTCGATGCCGCATCTTAATGGATTGCGGGCGACTAAAAAGCTCCGCTCTATTTCCCCCAAGATCCAGATCCTCATCCTGACCCGTCACACCGATGACGGTTACCTGCAGCAGCTTATCTCCGCCGGAGCTAACGGTTACGTCCTGAAACAGAGTGCTCCCGGCGAACTTATTAACGCTATCCGCATTGTCGCCGACGGTAAAGCTTACCTCGATCCGGCGCTCACCAAAAGAGTGATGGGCGGCTATGCGTCGAAAGCCACATCTCTAAGGGGAGAAAATAAACAGCAGCTTAGTGACCGTGAGTCTGAAGTTTTGCGGCGTATCGCACTCGGCTACAGTAATAAAGAGATCGCCGCAAGCCTCGACCTAAGCGTCAAAACTATCGAGGTTCACAAGGCAAACGCCATGCGAAAACTCGGCATTTCGAGCCGCATTGACATCGTCCGCTACGCCATCCTCCAGGAATGGATGCAGGATACCTAGATATGATCGAGATCGTTGGCTGGGCAAGCTCCTGCATTTTGCTGTTGACGCTCATAACGCAGATACATAAGCAATGGAAACACGGTACGCATAAAGGCGTTTCCAAATGGCTCTTTATAGGCCAACTTGCCGCGTCAGTAGGATTTACAATCTACAGCATTGGCACCGGCAACACGGTCTTTATCATCACAAACTCTTTTTTATTGGTGAGCGCGATGGTTGGTATATATATTTATTTCCATCAAGGCAGCAAATGAGCTTACGGTGCGGTAGGGGTGAATATGACAGAATTTGCCGTCTTAACCACAGCGAGCCATACAAAGGCAGCGGTATAACCCGCAAGAACATCCGTGGGATAATGTACTCCGAGATAGACACGCGACAACCCGATAAACAAAGCCATCAAGATCGCCGCAGCCCAAACGCAGATCTTTGTCGCCGGACCTTTTAATAGTGATGAGACCAGCCAAGCTAAACAACAGTAAAAACATACGGAGAAAAGGGCGTGGCCGCTAGGAAAGCTAAAAGACGCTGGCAGCGGCGTGTCGAAATACGGTAATGGTCGGGAGCGTGAAAAGCTGACTTTTAATACATTATTAAGGATTATGGCTCCCACCATAACGACCGCAAGTATCACAGCCGATCTCATTTTACGCAGGAATAGAAATAACGAAATTGCCAGCACAGAAACCACTGTGAGAAATACAGTAGAGCCGAGAAATGCAAATATTTGCATTACCTGCGTCAGCCACTCCGATGCGTAACCGTGTATGAATTCCCGCACTCCGGTATCAAATTTTACGCTCTCGCCCTCAAAGACTTCATCTGACATCCACGCGAAAAATAAAACGGCGAGAGCCGCCAACAGCATCCCGATACTGAGAATGGATCCGGCCGGAGTCTTTCGCTGCGGTAGATCTTTATTGTTTTTGATAATTGCGGGCATCACAAAACCGGACCGTCGGGCCGCCATATTCCACCTTCGCGGTAAAAGTTTTCTGTGTTGCCGACAACAAATTCCATTATTTCCGGCTGCCAGACAAATCTTTCAGTCGATATCTTCACGCCAACGATCCTTATCACATTAAACGAATTTTCCTCACCGCGGTGCCGCGTCGATGTCGCTGTGCCGGCCTGTATTACCAGTGCAGAATGTCCAGCCACTTTGTATCGTTCCGCCGTGTGCCCGGTGTGCATTATGTGCATGTGGCCGGCGAGAAATACATCGACGCCGCACTCTGCAAGTGTTTGCATTGCAAGCGGAGCACGCCCGACGATGTCGCTGTCGAGATGTCCCGCAGGCAGGTCAAACGGGTGGTGAGTTACGACGATCTTTGCGATATTTTCGCCGAGACCGCACAGCTTATCGCGAAGCGTTGCGATCTGCTCTTCATTTATCCGTCCGCCTTTTATTGTCAGCGAGCGGGCCGTATTGATCCCCGCCACAGCTATCTCGTCGTCCGCGTAAAAAGGCTGCAAATCGTCGGTAATATAGCGGCGATATTTATCCAGAGGCCGGGCGAACCGTCTAAATATGTTGTAGAGAGGCACGTCATGATTACCCGGAACGACGATTTGCGGTTGGGGCAGACGATCGAGAAATGCCCGTGCCGCAACGAATTGAGCGGTCCTCGCCCGCTGCGTCAGGTCGCCCGAAACGGCAATAAGATCGGGCGAGAGTTCACTGAGGATCTTAACAAGCGGCTCGATGATGGCCGCATCGATCGCCCCGAAATGAATGTCTGATAAATGAGCGATCGTTTTCATTTTGCGGTATCCTCGGGAACAATGACCCGCAACGCTTGCGGGCGAATTCGGTAATGGATAGGCGTATTCATCATCTGCACTTCGCCGTCGATAGCGACCCGTATGCGGCGGCGTTTTGTCTCGATCAATATCTCGTCGGTCTTCACCGCCAGAAAATCTTTTTCCTGCGACAGGCCCCCGAAAACAGCCTTAATGGCAATCCGCAGCAATGCGAGCCTGCCCGTCCGCCGCGTCATATAGACACTAAACGTGCCTTCGTCCAAACATTCGCGGGCACCAATATTGAAACTCTCGACGGGATAATCGTTATTACCGACAAATATAAAAGGCGTACGTGTGACCATCTCTTTTTTGTCGGCTGTCAGTCGGACGCCGAGCAGCGGATAACGCCGAAAAACGGCGAGGGCTGAGCGTGCGAGCGAATGCCATTTCCCAAACCCGAGACGCTGTCGCTGCTCGCGTCCGTGAACCATCTCCGGATACAGCCCGAGGCTCGAATTATTGATGAAAAGCCGCCCGTTTACCTCGCCAACATCGACACTCTTTGTAATTCCTTTGCCGATAACCTCTACCGCTGCCTCCAGATCCCGTGGGATATTCAGGTCTTTCGCGAAATGATTGAGCGTCCCGAGCGGCAGTACACCCAGTGTTTTTCCGCTTTCTGCAACCGCTGCTGCGACCGCGCTAATCGTACCGTCCCCGCCGCCTGCCACCACAAACATACATTCGGAATTTGCCGCTTTCTCTGCCAAACCGGTAAGATCCGTCCCGGTGAGAGCTTCCACCACGTTTGCTTTGACGCCCCTTTCTCTAAAGAGTTTCTGGATCAGCGACGCGATGTCGCCTTTTTCGCCGGTGCCGGATCCGGCATTTATTATAACCTCGATCTGCTGCATATTGAGCTCGTTAATTGCCTTGTTCTAGAGTGTAAACTTCGAATATATTTTGAAAACTGTCATCTGCTAGATCGTCTCGTAAAGTTCCAGACTTGGACAGTGTTTTCCGTTTAGCTTACAATTCCATCGTTTCCTAACTTCATATATCCATATATTTTCGCATTCCCCTGTAATCTTGCAGACACTAGAGTTGCACCACACGAGCCTAGAATAATGACTAGATCAGAAGTTATAGCAAATGCGGACTAAAATGGCAGCTACTAAACCCTACGAATTATCGTTTGAAAAAAGACAGCAATATTTGTATGCATTTGTTCAAAGCGACTCATCCCTTCCGACCGTCGCTCCTGAATACCTCAAAGACATTGCTAAAAAGTGTACCGAGACTAGGTGCACAAGGGTCATGATCGAAAACGCTTTACCTCAATCATTTTGGGTCTGGGACATGTTTGCAGTTGCGACTGCCTTTCCCCAAATGGGCATCGAATGCACAAAAGTCGCGATAGTCGATAAGTTTGCCCCGATCGAGAAGGAGGAATTTGCGGTTATTGTTGGCAAAGAATGCGGGTTAGACGTACACGTATTCAGCGAGCTTCCCGACGCGGAGCACTGGCTAATTGATAGCTAGAGGCAGCATTTGCAAAGTAATTCACCTCATCTGCGCGGCTTTTCTCAAAAAATCCCCAAATTCAAATATTTGGGTCTTACTGTAATCCTTGTTACATAAATGAAATCCCCTTTGATATATCCTCGCAAAATCGTACTTACCAGTACAAGGATCTTGGATGAAAAAAGCATGACCACAAATTAAAGGAGAATATAAAAATGGCTACAAAAAAATCGACTAAAGGAACATTGGAAACAATTTACGACAAAGCTAAAAAGGTCGTAGGCGGAGCGCTATCTAGTGCCGCAACCGGCGCCGTCGAGGGAGCAGCCGATTCGGTAGTCAAGGCCGCCGGAGGCAAGACCGCCGCCGAAAAGGCGAAAAACGAATCGGCTTCGAAAAGGACTACCGCTGTTAAGAGCCCAGCTGCCGCACCCAAAAAATCCTCCGGCAAGCCGGCATCAAGCACTGCAAAGAAACCGGTGGCAAAGAGTGCATCGGCCTCTAAGGCTCCTGCTTCAAAAACCGCGACAGCTAAGAAGCCGGTGAAGAAATAACCAATAAATTTTATTAAAAGGAGAAAAATTATGAATGCAATAGAACTTTTAAAAGCTGACCACAAGGTCGTAAGCGGACTTTTTCAGAAAGTTGACGCCACGGAGGAATCGGAACATCCGGCTTTGTTCGAGCAGATCAAAGCGGAATTAGAGATTCACGCGCATATTGAGGAAGCGATATTTTATCCGCCTCTGATCGAGAAAGGCGACAAAGAGCTCTCCGATCTAACCAAGGAAGGCATCGAGGAGCACCATGAGGTCAAGATCTTTCTTCGAGAGATTTCGGCCCTTGCGGATGAGACCGATAAATTTGAGCCTAAACTCACCGTTTTGATCGAAAACGTCAAGCATCACGTTATGGAAGAAGAAGGCGAGATGTTCAAGATGGTGGCGGACCAATTTGACGCTGCGCAGCTTGAGGAGTGGGGAGCACAAATGGAAGCAGAAAAAGCTAAGTTTAAGAAAACCTCAGCCGCTTCTGGAAAGTAGTAGAAGCACATCAATAGTTCAATAAAACGAAGTCGTCAAGAGGCGGCTTCGCTTATATTTTTCTCTTTGATGAAATTAAAAGATGGCAGCAAAGAAAACAATCGCAAAAAAGAGTAGCACTAAAGCCGAAACCAAGCCCTTGGTAAACGAGACGAGCAACAACGTCAAGAAGATAGTCAAGATCGAAAATGCGCAAAAGCAAAACCGCAGCGTAGGAGAGAAGATCTCGGAAGCAATAGCTGCATTTTGCGGCAGCATGGTTTTTGTGTATGTGCACATCGTCTGGTTTGGCGGTTGGATAGTCATAAATTCCTTTATTCAGGGATTGCAATTCGACCCGTTTCCCTATACTTTTCTCACGCTAGTTGTTTCCCTCGAAGCAATTTTTCTTTCGACCTTCATATTAATAAGCCAAAACCACGAGACAAAATTAACGGAGCGCCGCAACCATCTCGACTTGCAGATCAACATGCTCGCCGAGCAGGAGAATACGAAAATGCTCGAACTTCTAGGCCTGATCGCGGAAAAGGTCGGCGTGGCGGCAAATGACCCCGCAATGGAAGTCCTCAAGGAAGAGATCGATCCCGAAACGCTGGTCGAACAGATAATGTCAGCCACCGGGGAAGATCCTAAAGAAGCAAAGCCAAAAGCGAAATAGTATTGAATGTAACACTAGGAAAATATGACAAAGAAAACTAATAACGATAATAAAAAAGTACAGGACCTTGAAATCAACCGTTCTGACGCTACCGGTCAATTTCTAACCACGGATCAGGGTTTGCGTATCAGCGACAATCAAAACTCTTTGAAAGCGGGCGAGCGCGGCGCGACCTTGCTCGAAGACTTCATACTTCGCGAAAAGATCACGCACTTTGATCATGAGCGCATTCCCGAACGTATCGTCCATGCCCGCGGCGTGGGAGCACACGGAGTTTTTGAGTTGTACGAATCGATGACAAAGTACACGAAAGCTAAATTTCTCAACGACACTTCGCGAACAACGCCAGTCTTTGTCAGATTTTCGACCGTCGCGGGTTCTAAGGGGTCAACAGATCTTGCCCGCGATGTTCGTGGCTTTGCGGTCAAATTTTATACGGAAGAAGGAAACTATGATCTCGTCGGCAACAACATTCCCGTTTTCTTTATTCAGGATGCGATTAAGTTTCCCGACCTCATTCATTCCGTTAAGCCCGAGCCGCACAACGAAATTCCGCAAGCAGCCTCCGCACACGATACCTTTTGGGATTTCGCTTCCTTAATGACCGAATCGACGCACATGCTGATGTGGGCGATGTCTGACAGAGCGATCCCGCGTTCCCTCCGAATGATGGAAGGCTTTGGCGTTCATACTTTTCGCTTTATAAATGAAGCAGGTAAATCTTCGTTCGTGAAATTTCATTGGAAACCGCTTCTCGGTGTTCATTCAGTTGCCTGGGACGAGGCGACGCGTATCTCCGGCAAAGACCCTGACTTTCACCGCCGCGATCTTACCGAGGCCATCGACGCAGGGGCTTTTCCCGAATGGGAATTTGGTGTCCAGATCGTGCCGGAGGAAGACGAGCATAAATTTGAATTCGACCTGCTGGATCCGACAAAATTAATTCCGGAAGAATTAGTACCCGTTCAGCGAATCGGAAAGATGACGCTTAACAGAAACGTAGATAATTTCTTTGCAGAGGTTGAACAGGTTGCGTTTCATCCGGGCCATGTCGTTTCCGGCATCGATTTTTCAAACGATCCCTTGCTTCAAGGCCGTCTATTCTCATACACCGACACACAACTTTCGCGGCTCGGCGGGCCCAATTTTCACGAGATACCTATCAACCGGCCGGTCGCGCCAGTCCACAATAATCAACGCGACGCGATCGGCCGTCAAACCATCGACGTGGGTAAAACTGCGTACGAGCCAAACACGGTCGGGGCAGGTTGTCCGTTTCAGGCAATGATGAAGGACGGCGGATTTCATTCGCATGAGGAACGTATCGACGCTAACAAGATTCGAGGCCGAAGTAAAAGCTTTTTCGATCATTTCAGTCAGGCAACATTATTTTTTAACAGCCAGTCCGAAGCGGAAAAAACACATATTGTCAACGCTTTTAGCTTTGAGCTGGGGAAAGTGCAGACACCGGAGATCAGGGCTCGAATGGTCACAAACCTGTCGCAGGTAGATAAATCCCTTGCCAAAAAGGTCGCCGACAATCTCGGCATCGCCGTGCCTAAACCGGACGCGATAGTAAATCATTCCTACCCTGCCGACGGTGATCCCAGGAAATATCAGCCAATAAAAGTCAAACAATCGATTGAGCGATCTGAAGCTCTCAGTATGGCTAACACAGTAAAAACGTCTATTAAAACACGATGCGTTGCAATACTGGCAGCAGAAGGTGTTGACGCAAAGGCTCTCGCAGCTATGCAAACCGCTCTTGTTAAGGGCGGAGCAAAGTTCAAAGTGATAGCTCCGAAACTTGGGACCATCAATGCCTCAGACGGTACGGCTATCAAGGTCGATGAAGCTTTCTTTCTCGCAACTTCTGTCGTTTATGATGCGGTTTATGTCGTAGGCGGCAAAGGGCTATCCGCCCAGCCGGAAGCTATTCATTTCGTCAACGAAGCCTACAAGCATTGTAAACCTATCGCAGCATCCGGAGATGGAGCAGAACTAATATCGAAAACATTCGTGGACGCCAGTGCCGAAGGCGTTGTAATTTCCGACAAAAACGTCACGACAGATTTCATCGCGGCTATCACTCGGCATCGCTTTTGGAGCCGGGAAGAGCGATCAAAAGTTCCTGCATAGCCTGATAAAGTTTTTTAGGCACATCCTATATACTCTAGGCCTCGCTTATGCGAGGCTTTTTAACCTATCTTGAGAAATGGATCTCGATCCAAAAGTAAAAGAGTCTAGCCCTTTCAATCCCGTTAAACTCCTATCCTACTAGGGATAATCCCTATACATTTTACGAAAATTCCTTATATCGCCTGAATTTGGTTACGCGCATAATTAGAAACATACCGGGGGAACGCGGCCCTGCTTGTGATGGAGCAGGGATTGTCAAGGGGAAAGGTGAGGAGTCTTCCGCGGGACTCCTCACCACTTAGAAAGCTGATCTATTATCAGTCCCGGGATTTTGACGCACATAAGATTTTGAACCCGATAGGGAGATTAAAAGTTCGGTGAAAAAAATATAGGACTATATTTTTTCAATATACCAATGGGCTATCGGCATCAAGAAACGGTAAGTCCATAAACAGCAAAAAAGGGGAACGATAATGGAACGTGTAAGTACATACAGCAACTCATTTTCACAGGACTTTGACGATCATAGCTACGGCGAATCAATAACGCATGTTGATGTTACTGAGATTCGAAATTCACGCACGGCCTCGGTACCCGTTGGATCCTCGAGCAACTTATTGCTTAGCGGCCTGAAACCTAATCTTTTTAATACGCTAAAGCCCTCGCTGCGATCGGTATTTCTCGAACAGGATCAGTATTTATACATGCAGGACGGACGGCTCGATTATCTTTATTTTCCGGAGACCGCTGTAATATCCGAACTGCGAACGCTCGAGGACGGGCGTATGGTCGAGGTAGCTATTACTGGACGCGAAGGCGCAGTGGGATTCTCATCACTGTTTTGTTCGTCGCGTGTCGCTAACTGCACCCAGGTATCACAGGCAGGGTCGGCAGTGAGAATCGAAGCCGGTGCATTTGAAAAGATGTTGAGGGTCGATCCGAGCCTCGCAAAAATATTTTCGCCGCATATGGATCATTATATCCGCCAGATCTCGCAGCGTGCTATCTGCAATATGTATCATTCGGTCAAGGAACGTCTATGCACATGGCTGCTACTCGTCCAAGACCGCTGCGGTAAAAAAACGCTGAAGCTCACGCATGAACAGATCGCCCGCATACTAGGCGTTTATCGCCCATCGGTCACCTGCATCGCTCTCGAAATGCGGAAAGATCACCTTATTGATTATTCTCGCGGCGGGTTGTCGATCCGCAACCGCGGGAAAATGGAAGATTCGGCATGTGACTGCTATTTAGAATTAGCCGCTGCCTAACGTTTCTGCTTTACACACCGTCCTGAGTTCGGTCGGGACTTTTACTTACCAAAATAGAGGCCTCCGTTAAGGCGAGCATTATTGGGGAACGATGCTCGCTGGGGGTCTCTCCTCACTTTTAAACCGCGTTCCTCCTATCAAACCGGCACTCTTTTTATATACGGTTATTGACCGTTGCGATAGGCACGAAAAAGTTCAAGCAGCGACAGCTCCTCGGGTTCGTATTCGACCTCGAGGCGTTTGCTCTTTCGTGTGTTTCGAGGGCTAAATTCATCCAGAATGATCCCGTCTGTGTAGGCCTTAAGGATCGTCGGGTGTATGTATGAGCTGCGGCACACTGCCGGCGTGTTGCCAAGCCGCTCGGCCACCTTGCGAACAGCATTGTTTACGTTTGTTTTGAGCTTTCGTTCATCCTCGGCCCTGCCAAGCTCGGCGAGCTTTACTGCCGCGAGCAGCGTCGCTCCCCATGTGCGAAAATCCTTGGAGGAATATTCAGGCGACGTTATGGATTTGAGATATTGATTTACCTCTTCAGGCCTAATGGATCGCGCACTACCCGTTTCGTCGTGGTAATGAAAAAGCCGCCAGCTGGTGCCCAGGTTTTTTAGCTCTGACATGACCGCGGCAAGCTCCTGATCGACGATCACCTTGCGATGCTTGACGCTGCTTTTGCCCACGAATTCGAATATCAACTCACCCTTACTTCCGATCGTGAGGTGTCGGTTCTGGAGCGTGGTAATTCCAAACGTCTTATAACGCCTGACACCAAGATCCGTACCGACACGTATATAAAGCGAATTGATAAGCCGTATCATTACAGCGAGAACCTTTTCGCGAGGAAAGCCTTCGAGCGAAATATGTTCGTTAGTTATCTTTCGCAGTTGAGGCAGATATTCGCCAAAACGCTCGATCTTAGCAAACTTTTTACGCTGCTGTTTTTCGCTGAATTTAGAGTGATAAAGATATTGCATCCGTCCCGAGGTATCCATCCCGACGGCCTGCACTTTACTTGATTGCGAGGGAGAGATCCGTACAAATTTCCATGCGGGAGGTATTACCAACGACTTTATGCGCTCCAGGGAATCTTCGTCGGTGACCCTTTGTCCGAGATGGTCAAGATACAGAAAACGTTTTGCAGACGAGCCTTTACGGAGCCACCATTTCCGCCGAATACCTCTATCGATCTTCTCTTTTATGAGAGCTTGTTCTGAGGCAGAAAGTTGTGGCGGCTTTTGTCTCATTGGACGTCACATCCCATAATTTTCGATTTTACTCCCTTCGTGGGTGGTGTGTATGTTTGGTATCAAACATATCAAACAGTTTCGGGTTAGAAACATCTTTATACCCAAAAGAATTATAAAAACCCGCCAAAATAAGTTAGTACATGAAAGAGAGAAAAACGGCTCTTTCGAGCCGCTTGTTATTTAGGTAAGTATATTATTTACTGCGGTTTATATGTGGAGCCGCCCATCGGAGTCGAACCGACGACCTTTCGATTACGAATCGAACGCTCTACCAACTGAGCTAGGGCGGCTTATTAGAAAGCAGACTCAAATTGTGGGTGATTTTCGTCTGTGTTTCGGCAAAGCCGAATTTCCGAATATAGTGTTTGGAGGCGTTTGTGTCAAGCAAACAGTATGGAAACATTGAGTTTTTGCCCACACGATAGTAACATTTGCTGTGAACAACTAAACACACGTTTCAC
>JBKJRA010000013.1:0-9999 GCA_046594975.1 Pyrinomonadaceae bacterium
GCCGGTCGATGACCGCCTCTGACACTGCTCAAAATATTGTAAATGGCGGTCTTTATGCGAACACTGTTTTCGATCAAACAAGTATTTCTGGACTTGTATATTTCAAACGCAATAAGAAGGCTAACTACAGCATGATTTACGCTCAGATTGAAGGGGTGCTTTACATTTTTGAAATTAGGAAATAAGTTGACCAAGAATTTTCTAACTCTTACTATTTTCGAAAATGCCTTAGATTTGTCTGGTAACGCGTGCCAAAGCTACCAAAACCCCGAAGTAAAACGCATTCTCCTCGCCACCGGCGATCTCATCCTAAAACCCGACCACCACGGCGAAGATAACCCCCCGCCCGAGTGGAAATACTACGACATCTGGATGCAGATCCGCTCCGAAATGCAGAAGCCCGGGAAGCACTAATTTGGGCTTTGCCCATCTATTTGCGGAAAAGCTATGCTTTTCCGAAGTCTCCCTAAATGCAATGCGGTTATGCCGCCGGAGGCATAGCCTCCAAAGATTTTTTTGCGCGTGCCGGTGAAGCGCACCTTCACCACAAATAGAGCGGCGAGCCGCAAACAACGCGCATTATTTCGCTGCGGTCGTTTGTTTTACGGACGGGTCGTAGGGCGTTGCCTGATAGCGTTTTACCATGTCTTGGGCGTTGTCGTAATTGTCGCCGTTATCCTGTGCCCGTTTGTAGGCGGCTACGGCACGGGTGCGGTCGCCTTTGGCGTCGTAGGCGTTACCCATTTTGATGTTTGACCAGACGGAGAGCCATGCCGGATCGACCCTGCCGCTGAGGGCCGCTTTGAAATTATCGATAGCGAGGTCGTAGTTACGCTGTTCGAGAAAGAGCAGGCCGAGGTGATAGTAGATCCAAGAATTTGAACGGTCGAGCTTTAACGCCGCCTCAAACTGCTGTTGTGCCTCGACGTAATTGCCCTCTTTTAGCTGCTCGATGCCGCGTCGGGCGATGGACGAGACACGCAGGTCGGGCGATATGCGGAGAATTTTATAACCGGGGTCAACGACGACGGCGATCGGTTTACCAGTAGATTCGATATTGAAATCGGCACTCGCATCCTGCATATCCAGCGTGACGGACGAAAGTCCCTGATCGCCTTCGGAGCGAAGCTGGATATCGACTGGCAGTTTTAGATTGTCGTAATTTTGTTTGACGGTGCCGCGTGTGACAAATTTGCCGCCGCGCGTACGCAGGATCAGGTAGTCGCTGGTAAATTCCGGCACGCCGGTTCCCTCGACCCAGCGGGCAAAAAAGTAACGTAAGCTTTCACCCGCGATTCGCGAACTAAGCTTTTCAAAATCGTCGATCGAGGCTGACTTTCCGCGATATTCCTGTAAATACGTCCGCATCAGTTGATCAAACTTTGCTGGATTGACGGTGTCACGGAGCATTTTGAAAACGAATGCCCCTTTGCCGTACATGATGTATTGATAGGCGACGCTCTGGTCGTCGAGATTTGCCGGGGCACGGAGCAGGGACGCAGTCTGTTCAAAAGTAAGAGATTTTTCAAGCAGTTCGCGGCGGAGAGCGTCGAGCTTGGCACCGTCCGTCTGGCTCTCACGCAAAGTAAACGCACTGTATTCCGCAAGCCCCTGCGACAGCCATGCGTCATCAAACGACTTGAGCCCGACCGTTAATCCCCACCATTGAAACGCGGCCTCACGCTGGAGACGTTCGGTCGTGACATCACGTGCCTCTTCAAATGGGCGGTTGGCGATAAATAGCATGCCCTGCGACGAGTAATAATCGAGGCTCTCATCGTCGATCTCGGCAACGATTAGACGCTTGCCAGCTGCCGGAACACCATATCTTTTTGAATAAAAATCTAAAGCTTTGCCAAGCGTTTCGCCGTAGCTGGCAACACGCGCATCGTTGCCCGGTTTGGTGAAAAACTGCAATTCATAATCACCGAAACGCAAGGTTTTTGTGACGTATTTGCCGTAGGCAAAGTTGCCGATCAGGGCCGGTGTCGATTGCACAAAACGGTATTTACCGCCTGTATTTGAAACGGGTGCATCGCTAAAACCTGTTAATTGTAATCCGGTAGGAAGTGAAATGCTGATGTCGGACGTTGCCGGAT
Organism: Pyrinomonadaceae bacterium; assembly: GCA_046594975.1. GTDB lineage: Bacteria > Acidobacteriota > Blastocatellia > Pyrinomonadales > Pyrinomonadaceae > OLB17. The sequence goes on from JBKJRA010000013.1 coordinate 2,100, forward strand.
CAGCGGCATAATCGTGAAACGGGAACCAGCGTGCGGCATACAGCAGGTAGCCGATATTGTCGCCGATATAGGCGAGGCGTTTGTTGAGCAGAGGGCCGCCCGTAGGCAGATCGAGAATACCGCTGTACTTAAAACGCAGCGTGACAGGTGTGCCTTTTACAACATTATCGCCGAGGTCGATACGGACGTGCGGGCCGAGATCGGTGCTGTTTGTCTGGTCTTGAACAAAAGTTATCGGATTTGCCGCCGAGGTTTTTGCGGAAGTCACGGGGTTTTGGGCCGTCGGTTTTACCGGAGTTTTTGGCAGAGCACCTGGCATTGTCCCGGCGTTAAGCCGAGTGATCGTGTCGATCTTAAGTGACCCGTTTAGCTCGAACGAGACGGAGCGAGTGTCTTCGAGCGGCGTAAATGTGACATCAACGGTCGCGTTGATCTTGCGATCTGCCGGAACCAGGGACACGTTCATCACGTAGTTAGTTACGTCAAAAGGCGTTCGTTTTAGTTGTTGTGCGATCGCCGGAAGTGTGAACAACAACGCGACCGCGGCAAATATAAAGACGTGTTTGATAAACTTATTCATTCTCTTACGCAGAAAAACTAACCGATTAATATGCTCTCTTTTGATGTTAGCAAACTTGAAATCGTTTGCTTTTTCGCTCCACTAATATAGTTTGCAGCAAATCAAAAAGCTTGCGAGAAACGGAAATGAATGTGATCCCGAGGCAATTGATATATAGCATTCGGCCCGATGAGCTGGGGGATCAGGAATCTCGGTGGATTGATAAGGCGGCCATAGTCCACGCCAAATTCGCCTCCGATCGGTGATTTGATACGTAGCCCTAATCCGAGAGTGTGTGTCCAGACGGCCCGTTGGTTTTGCAGCTCAACATTATTGGTAGGCACGGTCGGCGAATGAAAGATATCACCAACTTTTCGAAACACATTGCCCCCGTCGTAAAAAGGCACCGCCCGTAACGATTTCGAAATGGGCACTCTGGCTTCTAGATTTATCGCTGCGATAGCGTTGCCACCAAAAGGCACAGTAAAAGGTGTAAGAAAGACCGGCTGGCCTTTACTGTTGCGGTAAGAGCCGGTTGGTACGATGACGACTCGCGGGCCAGCTTCTTCGAAACTAAATCCTCGTATCGAATTTGAGCCTCCGCCAAAAAACCGCTCACTTATAGGCAGCAGGCCGTTTAGCGACGGATATGCCGCATTGGTAAAACGGTTGCCGCCTGAAAATACTGAACCAAAGCCAAGCACGACGCGTGCGGCAAATGTAGTGTTGTTTAGCGCGGGTAATGTGTAATAGATATTGTAATTGGCCTGAAATTTGACGAAACCTATATTAGCCCCAAGAACCGGCACTGAGATATTGAGGTCGGCCGTAAGGAAATCCCCATTGGTCGTATCACTCGCATTATAGCGGCAAGGCTCTGCCCTTTCGCCTTTTGCGATCAGATCCAGTAGCGAATATTTCACCGAACAATTGCGGCGAGTATCTCTAACAAACGTCGCACCTAATCCCGATGTTCGGACTTTTTGATCAGGCCGCAATAGATCTTTGATGAGCAAACTCTCAATATTAAAAAGACGAACATCTTCGTATTTGTATCGCAAAAACAGGTAACTACGATTTTTTTGACTTACAGTTCTGCTGGTTTCCGCTGAAACTGCAAAGCGATTTAATGTTGGACTGCCGACCTTATTGCCAAACGTATCTATCGGCTTTCCCGTCGCGTCCACCCGTTGGACGATGCCAAAGGTGCCATTATCAAATACTGAACGGAAAAATCGAGTAACGGTCGTGTCGCGCTGATATAGGACTGACAACGTTAGCGGTGCAAAGCGTTTTTCTCCGTCATGGATGAATCTTGGGTTAACAAAATCGAATTGAGCCAGCTGCTGACGTTGGCTGACCTTTACTCTGGCCCCGCCCTGCCACAAATTGCCAAAAAGATTGACGTGGCGAATATCAAAAAATCCGTTTGCTCCGACATCGGTCGAATATCCGCCACCATACGATGCCAGACGCGCCGGTTGCTCATCTACATTTACGATCAGATCGGTTAGGCGTTCGTCACCGCCGGTTGAGTCGCCTTTGGGTTGCAGCTTTATCTCAACACGCTGGAAAGCGTCGGTCGCGTAAAGATTTTGTTCGCTTGAATAAACGTCTGCCGCGCGAAGCAGTTCCCCGGGTTGCAGGGTGATCGCCCGCAGAATTGCTTCGGTTTTAGTCGCTTCATTGCCGTTGACCAAAATGCGATCTATGCGGACTTTTTTACCTTCGTTCTCGACCTTAAATTCGAGCCTGACCTCGCGCTTTTCATCGCCCGGTTTGGCAGGTACATCAATAACAGATGATATGATACGCGCATCGTAGTATCCCTGCTTAGAATAAAATAGCGACAATTGCTGAACGGCGTTTCGCACTCTCGCCCGCGAGTAAGTTCGAGCCGACATGCTTGGCAATTGCTGGATCAACTCACTGGTTGGTATAGCTTTATTGCCGACGATATTTACATCGCTCACAATAGTAGGTGGACCCCCTTCCACAACAAAAGTGATAATTAAGTCCTTACCGTCTGTCGAAACACCCTGATTGACGCGAACTTCAGCCGAACGATACCCGAGTTCTGACATCAGGGATTGTATGGTCGCCCTATCATCTTCGAGAATGGCTTCACTTGTATATCCCCGTCCATACCCCAAGAATGGGACAACGCCTAAGACTGTAGCCACTTGTGATCCGAGAACCGTCTGAATATCTTCGACCGTCAATTTGTCGGTTCCTGTAACACGAATTTTTGTCAGCCGTAAGCGTCGGTCTAGATCGACGTGGTAATTTACCTCTACCTTACGGCCCATCAGATCTTCGCCGCCTAATAACGAACATAAAAACTCAGTGTTATTATCGACCGGTTTATTTTCGCTGTCGTTAATAGCTGGTGTTACGGAACAGACCGGAGTCGCATTGGTGAAGAAATACCCTTGTTCCTGATAATAATTCTCAAGACGGCGTTCACCCTCGACTATCGCAGAATAATCAAGCGTTCCGTCACGTTTTATTGGCAAAAGCTTGGTCTGAGTCGTACTGCTAACCTTTCCAATTTTAGTCTTTTCATCAGCCGATTGGATCTTGACATCGACGGCGGGGCCGACCTTGCCCTTTAATTCTATCGAGACAGTGTTTGTATCACTGTCGTAAGTGATGCGTGGATCATCAAGCGTAGGTGCAATAAACTTATCCTTTTTCAAAGTTTCGCGAATCCTTGTCACGTCGGCCATGAGGCGGTCACGCGAAAAATATCCGTCCTTTTTTAACTTAAGTTGACTCGCCAAGATCGGCTTATCGTAGCCCTGAATGTTTATCTTAAACTCATCGACCTTAGCCTGATTATTAGGTGTGACCTTAAAAGTTACGCCAACCTGGTTTTCATTTTGCAGCGGTCGGCGCTCATAAACGACCTCAGATCGATAAAATCCGCGTTCACGGAGGTAATTGAGTATCTCGTCAGCATTGTTGCGTAAGGTTTGTTCGGTGATAGCCGTGCCCGGACTCAACAGATTGAGTTTGAAGAGTAGATCTTGCTCCAGCACCGGATCACCCACGGTCGGGCCGATGACGACAGAAACTTTTTCGGCCTGGGTCTTTCGTTTGATATTAAACCGCAGATCAACTCCGCCAGTGGAATTTACTGTAGCCGCAACCGTGATAGTATCGATCTTTTTCGTCGAATAAAGAGCGTCAATGGCATCGCGAATATGTGTCGAAGAATAGGTTGTGCCTAAAGCATCTCTAGCAATGATCCGGTATTGTTCGACCTGCGGAAGATTGACATCTGCCTGACCGAAACTGATCTCAATTTTGTCGATCTGTTTCCGCTCATAATTGCTTTGGGCTGTTATTGCTAAAGTTGAAAGGCACAGTACTATTAAACCTACCAAGATTCGGGCGAGTAAATGTGCAGCAGCAAACCACCGCATGCTGTTACGCGGTGGAGTGGCTGATCTCGTAAATTTCTGGATACCCTTTTGCAAAAACTTCTTAAAACCTCTTACGGAAACGGATCTCAAAACTAAAATTGTCCCGCGTGCGCGTAACGTTGCTCAATGGCCGCTGCTCGTATTGAGCCACGAACGAAAGTTTATTGGACACTCGGTATTCAAACGCAAGTACCTGATTCTGGTCCTGCGAAAGATTGGTCGAATACGTTACCCGCAAATTATTATTTATCTGTCGTCCGACCGTCAGCCGTGCCGTCGGATTCAGCTGCTGGCCCGAAATGATCGGGTCGATCTCAAATACATTGAGGCCGAAAAGACGATCAGTCGCCTTGCGAGCCGGATTATTAATGATCGAATCCGTAAGGATCTCGGCGGCAGTATTGATACCGGATTGTGCAAGGGTCGGTATTCCGCCGCCCGTGTTTGCGAGATTTCCGGTCGTGATGAGCGAGACAACATCGGCCTGCGGCAGAGCAGGACTCGAACGGACTGTCGCCGCAAGCTGCTCCGAATCTTTTAACGGCCCTGCGAGATTAACAAAGACCTGATAGCCCGCGATCTCGGATTCGGCCTGTAGATTTATTACCGGCTCAAATGCGGTGTCAGGCGGAAATTCCAGCACGCCGCGCTGCACTTCGTAACGGTCCTTTCGGAAAAATATTGTACCGCTGTTTGCGGTAATACGGCCCGAGATACGTGGGTTTGATGCGTCTCCGCTCAAAACAAGCGAGACAGACGCGGTCAGATCGGCGACATTATTTTTTACAACTAAAGCGTCGCGGCCTTCGATCACCAGATCAAATCTCGGAGCATTGCCCGAACCACCACCACCGGAAAGTGTCGGATCACGCCTAGCCCCGACGACATTTGCGAGATCAATGTCTTTGGAATAGAGGCTGCGTCTGGCAAATACGCGTCCGCTGATCGTAAGCTGCAGATTATCGGCGGGTGTCTCACGTTTGCCGGCGAGTTCGAGCTTCGCGTCTCCTGTAGTAAGAAAATCTTTCGGCAGCGGAACGGTCACATTATTGCCGTCGAGCGTAAAGCGAAATGATTGCAGAGCCAAACCCTCCAGCAATCCGCCGCCTGTTGCGGTAAATTTGCCGCCGCCCAGATATCCCGCAGCTTCTTCGACCTCGACCTGATTTGTTGTGAATATTACCCTCGCGGTTACACGGTCAAAGGTAAATCTGTCAGACCCAAGGAAAGTCGCAACCGAACCATTTATGACATTCGCACTACCGGATAAACGCGCGGTCGAATTTGGCCCTAAAAGCCTCACGCTGGTGTCGGCAAAGCCGGAAAAGAAAGTGTCTTTAGTAAAAAGATTGACCAGATTGAGATTTACACGCCCATCGATCGAGAGATTGTTTATGCCATTGTCTGTCAGGGCTTTAACACCGGCGATCGTCATATTTGAGCCGCCGCCGGCGAATCTGGCTTTTTCAAAATTGATCTCGGAGGTATTGAATTTGATCAAGATCGGCTCAGCCGCCGAGAGCGGCGTGTCCTGGATCTGAAGAGCGAGCTGCGAAAATGCAGCAGTCCCATTGAGACCCGCAGCCGAATAAACCCGCTCGCCTTTGTCGTCCAATAGTGACAGATTACCGCCAAATTCGACGCGTCCCGTGCCGGTTCCGGTAATCCCATATCCTTTTGTCTGCGGAACAAAAGCGAGGAACGGCGATATCGGACTTTGATTAAAATCTGTGGCCACTTTGAATGGCAAATTTTCGTCGCCTAAATTTACTGTCGCATTTATAACCTGTGGATGACCGTCGAGGTCGGCTGTCAGGTCTGCGGTTAATATTTGGTTAATGGTATTTCCGTTGAATGTAACCTTGCCAATTGCAGTATCACTGACCAAAACGTTAGGAGCCGCACCGCTAAAATTTATATTATACGTAGAGGTATTATCGGATACACCGGTCGCTTTTGCCGTAAAATCCACATCGCCGGTGATCGCGGGAATGCTGTCATTTTTTGGCGTCAGAGCAATTAACAGAGGCACGGGGATCGTCTTGCCGCTCAGGTCAAGATCAAACGCGGTCGATGCTCTGTCGTAGCTGCCAGTTGCGGTCAGTTTACCCGCACCGATCTGCATCTCGCCACGCTGTAGATCGATCAGCGTGTCTTTAAAAACTGCTTTGACGATAAGGTTGTCGAACGACTGTCCGGCGATGGTTCCTCTAGCTGATGTTAGATTGACCTCACCCTGTGATTCATTAGGCAGCCCGCTAATATTTACCGTTCCGGACGTTTTGCCGTCGAGGTCGCGGATGCGGTCGGGCAATGTGACCGGCAATGCCGCGATCAAATTGCCCGCGTCAATACCCGACAAACTAGCATTAACGGCGATGTTATTAGTGCCGGAATTTGGAATATTGACGGTAAACAAAGCGCTGCCGCCGTCGCTCTGCCGCAATTTACCGTTTTTTAGATCGACACCTAGCGGCGAGACAAAAATATCGGTTGCGACGCTGCCCACCTCGCGCCCCCGCATTGAGAGCGAGTCGAGAGATGCTCTGCCATCGACGGTGGGGTCGGAAAGATTGCCGGTCACCTTACCATCAAAATTTAGGTTTCCGGCAAACTGGACCTGCATATCATCTAACTGCAGTTCGAGTTCCGGTGAGACCCCGAGAACGCGGACAAGACGGTCGATCTCGCTCGCATCGGTCGATCGCAAGACAAGAGCTAGGTCTGAATTCTCATCTTTTAGATCAAATCGTCCTGTAGCGGACAGCTTACTCTTTTCCGAATTTAGATCAGCGAGATCGACGTTAAAGAGGCCATCGGTGCCGCTCAATTTGACCTGACCGCTGATCGGGATCAACCCTTGTGCGGCGTTTCCCGCATTTGCTTTGATGTCGGCGTTGAGCGTCCCGCTGGCGTTGCGGATATTTGTCCCGTTGAAGATCAGATCGACGCGGCCGGTTGTTTTGCCTTCGACCGGAATTACGCGGCTGCTTTGCAGGGCGAGCAGTTTTCCAATATCTAAGTCAGAAAAATCGCCGCTAACCGTTGATTTGCTGCGGTTATTGAATGCGACGGTGGCTTTGCCGTTAAATTGGCCGTTCATTACCGCCGCAACTACTTGATCCAGAGCCACACGATCGTTTGTCACATCCACCTTTGCCGTCGCATTCCCAAGGGATATGCTGCCGACAGCCCCGCCTCCGATACTCATGTCTGCTGACGCACGATAGCGGCCCGAAGGTTCGAGTATAAAAACGGGACGCGATATCTTTACAGCTTCAAGCGAGCCGCCGTCCGGCAAACTTTTGGATTTCTTGAGAGTCACATTCCCGGCGTCGATATCTCCCGACCTGCCCTCGACACGTCCCTGCCTGATCGTTAGTCGCACACCGCCGATATTTAGACTGCCAAGGATAGCCGACCCTGCGTCAACTTTCGCAAGCCGCAATTTATCCGCATAGACAACAGTACCGGCGGTTGTATTTTCGAGTTCTACGGACGGAGCGTCAAAACCGTCGATCCGCACGCCGTTAGCATCAAGCTGATCTGCCCGCAGATTCTTTGCCGTAAGCCGCGTCGAATTTGGCAGGTCGGTAAATCTAAACTCGTCCGCCGTGACGTTTTTCAACTTGTTATTTTTTACAGTCGCGGTTTGCGACCTCAGTCCATCGACATTTATATCGGTGCGGTGGTTTGCGTTTTTGACCCTCACGTTGCGTCCGGTCACACCGTATAGAGCATAATCTTTGGTGGTAAACGATCGGGCAGCTGCATTAGGGGCGGTCAAATTAATACCGCCCTTTGGAATCGAAAATCTCAAGTTTCTGGCGGTCAGATCGGCAAACTCTGTATCCCCAATAGCGAATTTCTTAGCCCGTCCGGCACCCGCTGAAGCACTAAACTGCCTGTCTTT
>JBKJRA010000122.1:0-5702 GCA_046594975.1 Pyrinomonadaceae bacterium
CCGCCAAATTTCACGGGCCGATAAATGCATATTAAAAACGTACCGTGTAGCTAAACCGTACTCCACGGCCGATCTCTGGGGCGATGTTTTTAATGAACGACAGGTGATTGCGGTAGAGCTTATTGTTTAGGTTAAACCCAGTCGCAGAAAAGATATGGAGCGTCCGTCGCGTAATAAATGAATACGCACCGACTAGATTGACAACGGCATACCCGCCTGTTGACGTTTCATTATCGAATAACCTCTCCTGTTTTGCGGCAAACATAATTTCTGGCCTCAGATTCAACGCCTTATATCGCCAATCCAACGACGCCGTGGCGCGAAATGGCGGGATCCTCGGCAACGGTTTGTTAATTGCGGTCAATTCGGCTTGGACATAATCCGCTTTTACATTTAACCGCAATGATCCCGATAATTTGACCCCAATGCCAACCTCCGCGCCTGTGTAACGGCTATTGCCCTGAGCGTAATTTACGATGGGCAGATGAGAGGCATTATCAATAAGCCCAGTAAAAGCCGGAAACACATAATTATGCAGATCATAATAATAGACGCTGCCTTCGAATTGGAGGCGGTCGGTATTGTGGCGTATCGATAGATCAACACCATCACCTCGCTCGGCTTTCAAATTCTGGTTGCCGATATCAAATACCTGAATTCCGGGATGCGGTCCATTATTATAAAGCTCTTCGAGGGCCGGGGCTCGGAAAGAATGTTGGTAGTTGGCAACGAACGAGCCTCCGTTCCAAAGCCGCACTCGTAAACCGGCACTACCGGAAAATCCAGTAAAACTCCGGCCCATTAGATTTCCGGCCGGATCGTAACCGTTATGCTCGATTCGTCCGCCGAACTGAAATCCGAAGCGCTCGAGATCGACTCTTTCTAGGCCATAAACCGCAAAAGAATTTTGTTTGGTTCTCGGCGCCGGAGCCTCGGAACCGATTGCTTCGTAATCACGTCTAAAACCTGAAAACCCAAACGTGCCGGCAAATTTTCCGTGGCGGCGATGATTGAGATTGGCGCGGTAATTAAAATTTCTATTGGTTGCGACAGACTCGAGTTCTGTCACGTTTTCGTCCGACTCAAATTCAAATTCTCGAGCCTTGTAATCGTTATAACTCAAGGCGAAATCACCGCTTTCAATGACGCCGGCAAGGCCACGCAAACCGCCTTTGACCTCATATCCGTGGCGACGCTCTTTCAAATATTCGAGATCGATAGCGTCCGGTTTTGCCGGAATGCCGTGCCGTCGTTGGTCAAACGAGTAGGTAAACGCAAGCCAGCCTTTTTGCGGAAACCAACCGGCTCCGCCGCTGCCATTCGCGTTTCGGGCGTATGAATTTAATACATTTCCGGCCGGCGAGCGATAGTCGCCCGCCTTTTGACCTCCACCATTGGCGAAGAATAAAAAGTTTCTGAAACCAAACTTCAAACCGCCGCTGCCACCCGCTTGAGAATTATTTGAACCGCCAAATGCAGACAAATACCCCGAAAGGCCATTTTGATAGATGTCATTAGTTGAAATACCGTTTACAACACCACCGATGGCGTTTGAGCCGTACAGCAGCGTTGCCGGACCTTTGACGACCTCGACCCGGTCGAGCGCGAGCACGTCAATTGGCTCGACCTCATCTCCCGATTGTGAGGCGATCCCGCCAACGCGCAGGCCGTCCTGCAGAACGAGGACTCGATCCCCGTCAAACCCGCGAATCACCGGACGTCCTGTTCCGGGCCCGAAACTGCGGTTCGCAATACCCAACTGATTATTAAGAGCTTCGCCTATCGAAAGCGGATTTTTTTCGGAGATCTCGATGGCGCTCACAGATAGAACTGTTTGGTATGAGTTTTCGACCGATTCGGCGGAACCGGTTGCCGTTACCGTAACCTTTTCATTTATTGGTGCCAGGCTAAGATCGAAGTCGATAATTACAGGATTTCCAACGGTGATCTCGACCGTCTTGGCCACGTCGGAAATACGATCGAGATGCGCAATGATCTGATATCTGCCGACAGGCAGGTTTGTGATCTCGTAAGCTCCTTCGTCGTCGGCAACCACAGTTTTCTTTAGTTCTGCAATCGTAATGGAAGCATTTCTAGCTGCAACCCCGGAAGGTGCGATCTTAACGATTCCCCGAACAGTACCCATCTGATCTAATTTCTGTCCGAAAGCGGCACCGGAAACGCACAACGTAATAAATAATAATAAAAAGATGGCTTTAGTCTGCATATTTCTTATGACCTAGTACAGGTTCTATTAAATTGATCTTTTATGAAAATGAAATTCGTGTTCAATAAGAAAAATAAGAATAACGTTTTGGAATGAAAGTTGTCAAGTGGCCCTGTGCGAGCGTGACATCATCGCGTAACCGCAGGTGATTCTGACAAATTGTTCACGAGCGTTTATGCTAATCAAATGCAGTCGTTGACCTACGGGCAGTTGATACGTGGAAATCGTAATTTTCGCAATCTGCTTGCCGGACAATTTATTTCGGAGCTTGGAAACTGGTTTAACTTTATTGCCGGTTTGGGGCTCGTGCGTCTGGTTTCTGACGCGTCGCCGACGGCGGCGGGGCTGTTTTTTTTGGCGAGGTTGCTGCCATTTGCGTTGATGTCGCCGATCGCGGGAACGTTTGTTGACAGATTTTCGCGCCGAACGGTGATGATCGCGACGGATCTGGTGCGGGCATTGGTCGCTCTGTCGTTTTTGTTGGTGTCGGATCGGAGCAATCTGTGGATCGCGTATCTTGCGACGGTGATGCTGCACGTCGCGGGGGCTTTTTTTGACGGGGCAAAAAATGCGGCTGCACCAAATCTGGTCGGCAAAGAAGGCCTGCTTGCGGCGACGGCACTATTGTTCTCGACGCGGTTCCTGCTGATGGCGGTCGGCTCTGCTCTGGGCGGTTGGGCGTCGGCGGTGTTTGGCTACAAGATCGCTTTTCTTATCAATGCGGCGTCGTTTTTGATCTCGGCGTGGACGGTCTGGCTCATCCCGGACGAAGAGACACGCGATCATGATACGGGCGAGCGGATGTCGGGCAGAAGCCCGCGTGAATCTTTCATAACTGAGCTTCGTGAAGGCTTCAAATACGCCAAGAACACGCATTTTGCCCTGACCATCCTCGTGATGAACGTCATCTGGGCGACGGGCGGCGGTGCTATTAACGTAATATTTGAGCGGCTTGGCGGTATTCATTATGCGGCAACCGAGGGTTGGAATCCTGATATCGCGGTGGCGATGCTGTGGACGGCGACGGGGCTCGGGCTGACCGCCGGGATGCTGATCGCGCACCGCACATCGATTTTTCTCGACCGCAAAGGCATCAACCACGGCTTTATCGGCTGGACGCTGATCGTGCACGGAGCGCTGTTTGCGGCGGCGGCGTATATGCCGCGTCTGTGGATGTTTTCGGTGGTGGTATTTTTCTCGCGGGCGATTGTCGGCGTGGAATACGCGGTGCAGGAGACGATGTTTCAACGCAGCCTGCCCGATTACATTCGGGGGCGGATGTCCACCATCGAACGCGGTGCCGAGCTGACAGTCTTTGGCCTCGTCAGCTACGCCGCAAGCGGACTGATGTTTTACATGACACCGCAGACGTTGACCATTATCTCGGGAATTTTGTCCGGAATGGCAGGCGTTGTGTGGTTTGTGCGGGAGAGGCAGTCGAATGCGAAAGGCGTCGCGTAGCGGCGAAGTGATTGTAGCCGTGGGTTTTAACCCACGGTTGGCGATCAACCAAGGTATGTTCGTCGCGTCAGCGACGATTGAATCACGTAGAATATCAACCGTCGCGAAGCGACGAATATCGATATCCGTCCGTTTCCGTGGGTTGAAACCCACGGCTACAATCAGCCGCCCGTATCGGGCGAAGAGTGAAAACCACGTCGCAAGGCAGACCTTGAACCATCCAAGGTAAGGGAAATGTCATCCCGTGTCCACCCTGAACCGCTTAAGGCACACCTAAAACGACAAAAGGCGCCCGTGAAAGCAATCCTCATTTAACAATCTTTGGGAGCGTAAGGGCCTCTCGGAATAAATGGCACTGCGGAAAGAATATGAATAGCCCGACATTTGAATGTTGCTTCGAGCCCCACGATTCCAAGGAACCCAACTTCAAATTTTATATCTTCCAATCCTTGGCTCTTTATATTCACAATAGAAAGGTCTTGCAGACAATTCTGATGAGCGAACCCTTCCAACTGGAGATCCACAATATGGTCAAACTCAAAGGTTACGAGTGTGTGATTTTTGAAAATGTAGCTTCCGCCGGCGACTTCCGACGTCATCTCGAAAACGTGGATAACCGCCTCAAGCGTTACGTGAGCAGTATAGTTTCCACTGCTAAGCGTAAGTGTGACAACCTCTGCGTCATGAAACGAAGGAAAACGTTGAAAAATATTGGTAAGCTGTTCGATGCCCTCAATTTCGTCTTCGTCGATGTTCATGGCTTAATTTCAGGCTGTGATTATCACAGCTTTGGAGCCGGTTAGTTCGGAGAAGTCTTTTGTGTAGATGGTATCGACGCGGCGGACTTCGTTGATGGTGTCGACGATGTCTTGGGTTTGGATAAAGCCGGATTCGACGTGGGCGATGGCCCAGTTTTTTATGTGCGTGGCTCGGCGGAGCGTTTCTTCGAGCAGATTGATGTATTGCGATTTTGTTTCGGTGGCGGAGCCGAGTTTGCCGGCCATCGACGCGTCGAGATCTAGCCAAAAATCATCGCCGCCGCGAAGCCACTCTTCGCGCCAAGCGGTGCGGCCGAGATAGCCTTTTGTGGTCTGGGCATGAGCGGCGGGCACACGCAGGAACATCAGATCGGCGGGCGTCTCGGCGATGAAATCGTCGGCGTGCTTGTTCTGGCAAGTGTTGGTCTCGCCGTTGTCATGAGGGGCGGGCTGGATCGAGTGAAAGCGTCGAAAGGCGTTCGAGAGCGGTGCGCGGAGTTCGCGGGTCTCTTCTTTGAACGAGAGGACGTAGTTGCCGACGGACAGCACGATGCTCGTGGCGATCGCCTGAGACATCTGCGACTGGAGCCGTTCGATGTTGTGGCGGACGTTGTCAAACCACCACGCGTCGGTCTCGGTGAACCAGTTGCTGAGCGCCGGGTTTCGCAGTTTATAGCCGGGGACGTAGGCGTCTTCGAGCACGACGTTGACCTCTTCGTCGGAGAGCCGCTCGCCGTTATTTGTGATCTCTGCGGTGCAAGCCGCCCAGGCCGAACGCAACGGGTCGTTTGCCATTACGCGTGCGTCGAGGCGTTTGAGATACGCTCCGGCCGCCGGATCGCCCGCAAACGGGATCGCGACCGAGCTGAAATTTACACGCCGCAGGACGTTAAGGTCAAAGGCGAGCCAGCTTTTGGGCAGAGTTTTGGTTTGAGAATGCATGGGCTAGATGTTGGTGGCCGGTTCGGCAAAAGGGTCGGTTTCGGCTGTTACCGCAATCGGCAAAGGCGTTGCGAGCAGGGCTTTGACAACCGCAGGATCGAATTCGATGCCCGCCCAATCGGCCAGATGCCGCCGAGCCTCGGTGTCGGTCAACGCCGCCCTGAACGGCCGCGCCGCCGTCAACGCCGCAAAGCTGTCGGCAACCCGCAAAATACGTGCGGACAGCGGTATCTGTTCGCCCGCAAGCTTGTCAGGATAACCGTCGCCGGACCACCACTCGTGATGCCAGCGGACGATAAGCTGCACTCCGCGAG
>JBKJRA010000158.1:0-4489 GCA_046594975.1 Pyrinomonadaceae bacterium
TCGCCAAATCCGTCCGTCTCGGCAACGAAAATAAAGAGCATTTCGTAAATGACCGCAACCTTGAATCCCTCCGCGACGACCCCCGCTGGCAGGAACTGCTCGACAAAATGGGTAAGAACGGTGATTAACCAATGGCGTACTTCCCCGCCCTCATCCAAAAATCGCTTGTAAAGACAAAGGTCGAGATCGTCGAGGCGTAAAGTTTTTCGGAGATCTATGAACCTGAATCAGCTCAATCGAGCGGAGAAAGAGCTACTGTCCCGTGTTCGAACAATTGACGAACTGATCGAGGAGAAAGACGAACAGTTTGAAGCTACCGGAATTTTCGAGGACTACCGGCGTATCTTTGAGCAGTACGTCTTGCTCATCACTGATGACATCGACGGTCTTGAAGCATTGAAGCGAGCTGTTTTCCTTCTGTGGTTTGAGGTTGCGCAACCGTCTTTTCTTTCCGGCATCCGTGGATTCTCACAGGAATCGGGAAACCAAGCATTTGCGTGCCTTGAGCAATACTTCGCTGCGGGTAAGGTAGACCATGAACTGAAGTGGATGTTGCAACACTACTATGTGATCGCAGAATGGGTTTTCGATGTGCGACACCGGACTTCGACGGAACTCAAACGCATGGTCGCAGACCACCAAGAATTGTTTCTTACAGAAGCAAAACCTGAACACTTCGTAGGTCGTGGTCAAATGGGTGATTACTGGGCAAGCGTAGCGACATCAAATGCTGCACGACTTAGATGGGAGAAATGAGCCTGTCTTCTGAATTCTTTAACGTGACTCCGTTTTACTTTTCCCACGAACCTTTCACACATCCATAAAGCCATTGCACTCCCGCACAGAAGCGTTGTAGCCGCACATCCAGCCGATAAAACATTTCCAGCACACGCACGACTTTTTGACGTGACGGACGGCTTTTCTGGCTGACGGACGACTTTTTGGGCCGACGAACGACTTTTCTGGCTGACGGACAACTTTTTCAGCCGTCGAATGACTTTTCCGTCCGTCGAACGGCTTTTCCAGCCATCGAACGACTTTTGCGTCCGTCGAATGACTTTTCTCGTTGACGTACGACTTTTCGAGAGATTTAGCTAGATTTAAACGCCCAGGCTAGTTTCTTTTGAAGACAAACTCGTTACATCCGAGACCGACGCCGCCTGATTTTACTTTGGTTAGCGAAAAGCCTCTCGCTTTGTAGAATTCGAACATTTCATCTACCGTCGCGACTTCGTAGGGAAAGCCTCCGACCCAGTCGATGATGTCGTACCAGCGGTTCATCCCGCGGCCCGTTTTGTATTGCGTCCATGACCGAACGTAGTCGAGCGGCCTGAGAGAGATCATAGCGCGTACTAGATTGCGTGCCTCGTCCGGCATAATTGCGAGGAGCGCGAAGGGAGTCTTTAAGAGTTTTGGCAGGCGGCAATAGGTCTTTTTGATCCAGTGCCAACGTTTCGCCTGGCTGCCGGTGTCGTTATATATCGCGACGAAAAGCTTCCCGCCATCGCAAGTCGGGATCACGGCGTTGCCGAGGGCTTCCCACATCTTTCCGGTATGGTGGAGCACGCCCCACGAATATACAATGTCGAATTTGCCCAAGCTCTCGACGTATTCGCGATCGAGTGCCGAGCCTTGCTCGACCGTCCAATCATCGTCATGAGCAAAATATCTGTGGCGAAGCTCTTTTGTGCAAGCGTAGGAATTGCTATCGAAATCAAATGAGTGAACTTTCGCTCCGAGACGCCGTGCAGCAAGTGAAAACAGACCACTGCCCGATCCGATGTCGAGAAAGGTCTTACCGTCAAGCGTTTCGCACTCGAGCATTTCTTTGAGCGAAGACTCGGCCGTCGCGATGCGTTCGACGTTAAGAACAGAAAGAAACGCGCTCCAGTTTTTGCCAAATTCAAACCGCTCGCCTGCCGCGACCTCTGCTGTATGTTGTAGTGCAATTTCCTGCATATCGTTTACAAAACCACCTATTAATAATAGAGATAATAGACTACGGATTTCACATATTCGCCGGCGACCGTCTGCCAACCGCGAGGCCGAAGCCACCAGTAATTCGGATCAGGCGTCTGCTCGCCGGTCGGCGGATGAGCGATGCCGATCTCGACATTTTTTCCGGCAAGTATCTTTTCAAATGTCCGCAAAGCCCTTCGCGAGTGATACGCCGACGTTACGATCAGCACTCTGTCCAAAGGCCTCGCCGCAACCTCGTCCGCAAGTTTCCCGGCTTCATCGTCCGTGCCGGAAACTGTTCCCGGCAAAACCGTGACCGCATCGGGCGTGATGCCGTTTGCGATCAGTTCCCGTTGTTCAAGCTCCACATACGGGATATTTTTCTCCTCACCAGCATTCCAACCTGAACGTGTGGCGTCGTCGGTAATGAAAATTCGCGAGGCAACGCCCTGTTTATATAGCTCGGCGGCTTTTTTTGTGCGCTCTTTGTAAACGGCAGACCCGCTGAGGACCATAATTACATCGGCGTGATCGAGCGGTTTTTCGACTATCAAAGCGGTCGCGAGAAACGGAGCAATTATGATCCAGGATGCGAAGAGAACAGCGAGCAAAAATATGACAGTCGCCTTGCGTTTCACTCTTTCTCCATAATCACGCGAAGCTCTTCGATCTTAGCTTCCCAGCTTTCGTGCGAGATCGCGTCGCTCACCGCTTCGCGGGAATTTGGATGAGCCAGAGATTCTTCGATCTTTGTAATAAAATCAGCGTGGTCGACGCCGACGAGACAAGCAGGCAATATTCTTACTTCGGGAATATC
Organism: Pyrinomonadaceae bacterium; assembly: GCA_046594975.1. Classification (GTDB taxonomy): domain Bacteria; phylum Acidobacteriota; class Blastocatellia; order Pyrinomonadales; family Pyrinomonadaceae; genus OLB17. The sequence goes on from JBKJRA010000158.1 coordinate 2,777, forward strand.
GGTCGAGACAACAGGAAGCCCGGCGGCTAGATATTCACGGACCTTTAGCGGATTAGCCGAGAGCGTCAATGCATTGATCGCAAACGGATTGAGTGCGACGTCAAACCCTTTGCAATACGCGGGCAGCTCAGCGTAGGGTTTGCGGCCAAGGAAATGAATATTCGGCACATCGTTCAAGATTTTCACTTTCTGTTCGGCATCGACAGCGATCTTTCCTATAAGGACGACCGAACCACCGCTGAAATGTTCGGCGGTCTTTTTGATCATTTCGAAATCGACCCAATCAGCAAGCAGTCCATGAAAACCGATGATCGGCTTTGGCAAATTCGTGATCTCGTCGGGAATTTTTGTCGTGTCATCGAGAGCCGTGCGGAAATGCCGCCAGTCGGTGCCGTGACGGATGATATGCGTGTTTGGATTGAATTGCTTCTTCGATTCGTAAAGCTTTTCCGCCGACACGACAACAAGATCAGCATCGCGAAAGAGCTTTTCTTCGATCTCTTTGAGAGCCGACGAGCCGGTGAAAGCTGTGTATTCGTCAACACAATAATAGATCAGCTCGCTTTCGCCAAGTTTGCCGGCGATCATACCCGCAGCCGGATTGAAAACCATATTAATAACGTTCTCAAAGCCGAGCTTTCGCATCGCTTTTTTCACTTGACGGACAAGTGACCGCTGATTCAAACTCACGATCGTTTTATTGCCGTACGCCGGAATGGCAAGCGGATTGAGGACAAATATATTCGGCTCGACTTCGCGTATCGGCTCTGTAAAACCTTTTAATTTTTTATAGATACGCGACAGGTCTTTTGACGATGTCGTTGGCATCCGGTTGGCGATGGCATTGATCCAGAGGATGCGGTTCTCTTTCGAAAGCACACGCATGAGATGCGTTTTTGACAGCGGGTCTCCCGTCCAGTCGTGCGAAAAACACAGAATGTCACGTCCGCGAAGCGTTCCCGTTTTAAGCGTCTCTTTTTTTGATGGTATATCCATTAGCATCGCTCTATTCACCGTCGATAAACTGCCGCTGCCATATCTCGAAATTGACAAGCGACCATAATCGCTCGTCGTGATTCTCACCGGCATTGTGTTCGGCTACGAGTTTTTTTACAAAATCTGAGTCAAATATGCCGCGATTCATTGCACGTCCACCTAGGACATATTCGTCAACAATATGTTTGTAACGCCCACGAAACCAGCCACCGATCGGCACTGGAAAACCCATTTTTGGACGCTCGAGAATCTCAGCGGGCAGAATTCCCTTCATCGTCTCGCGGAGTATCCATTTCGTCGTGCCGCCGCGGAGTTTCAACTCACGCGGCATCTTAGCCGTAAATTCGACCAGCTTGTGATCTAAAAACGGGACGCGACTCTCGATCGAAGCTGCCATCGACATTTGGTCCTGCTTCATCAGCAATTCCTGAAGATATGTTTTGGTGTCGGCGTAGAGCAGTTTATCTAAAACGTCCGCCGCGTCGCACTCATCGATCCACGAATTTTGTCGCGTGTAGGGATTCAGATCCGCAATATTCTCACGTGTTTTGCGTGAGAACAAATTCGCCTGCATCGATTTAGAAAATACTGAGAAATTATCGAAAAACAGATTTTCTATATCAGAATCACGTGACAGAAATGTGCGGCCCAGCTTACGGCTCATCGAGGTAGGCATCGTCGCAATGCCGCCACTAACTGCCTTACGCAAAAATCCAG
>JBKJRA010000291.1:0-3506 GCA_046594975.1 Pyrinomonadaceae bacterium
GCAAAACGTGTCGCACATCAGGTCCATACAAGCGGCACGGCTATTTGGGAGTTTCCATATTCGACTCGGGACGTCGGTCTCGGCCTGCTGCCTATCTCTGGCGGGAATTATTTCCGACAGATCCCTTACACATTGATGCGTCACGCAGTCCGAAGCTGGCATGAGCGAAATACAGAGCCTTTCGTCTTTTATTTTCACGTCTGGGAACTCGACATGGAACAGCCGCGTATCTCCGCCGCCTCGAGCTACAACCGCATCCGCCATTATCGCAAGCTCGATAAGATGGAGTGGATCATCAACGAAAATCTTGCTCTATACAATTGTGTAGGCATCGCCGACCATCTCGGACTGACTGAAGAAATTCACGCAAATATCAAAACTCTCGCCGTTGCTGACAAACCTCTGAAAATCATTGCCCCAAGTTCAAAAACCCAGACGCCTGTTTCGGTCGTAATTCCCTGCTACAACGAGCAAGAATCTCTGCCGTATCTCGCAAATACCTTGCGTGCCGTTGAAGCCAATCTCAGCGAGAAAGGGTACAAGGCAAACGTGATCTTTGTAGATGACCGGAGCACGGACGAGACATTTGCGGTGCTGAACGAACTTTTTGGTAAGCATAAAAATGTCCGCATCTTGCAGCACGAGACAAATATAGGCGTGGCGGCGGCAATTATGACGGGCATCCGTGCAGCTAAAACTGAGATCATCTGCTCGATGGACTGCGACTGCACATATGACCCGCACGAGCTTGTAAATATGCTGCCGCTGATGCAAGAAAATGTTGACCTCGTGACCGCAAGCCCGTATCATAAAGATGGAGGCGTGCGAAACGTCCCAGGTTGGCGTCTATTCCTTTCACGCGGCGCATCGTTTCTTTACAGGCGAGTTTTACGATCAAAACTCGACACCTACACAAGCTGTTTCAGGGTCTATCGGCGAAGTTCATTTGCCGGACTAGATTTGCGTGAATCAGGCTTTCTCGGGGTTGCAGAAATGCTTGGCCGTGTTGACCTGAGCGGCGGCAAGATCATCGAATTCCCCGCAGTATTGGAAGTTCGACTTTTTGGGATCTCCAAAATGAAAACAGCAAAAACAATTCTGGGACATCTCAATTTACTTTCACACCTCATAAAATTGCGTATGTTTCGGAAATCCGCACCGATTGAAGCTTCTTTAGCCAAAGAGAAGCTAAAAGTAGTTTCTGAAAATTCGACCAAACTTTAATAAATATATGACACCAGTTTCACAAACCGAACGGCTAATGGTACTGCCGTCCGATCAGGATTCGTCCGGACGCACATTTGGCGAAAGCGAGATCCGTTATGTAACCGAGGCTCTTAACAGCGGCACGCTGACGACGACAAAAGGTAAATTCGGCAAGATGCTTGAGCAGAAATTTGCCGAAAAACTTGGCGTGAAATATGCCTATGCCTGCACATCTGGCTCGGCGGCGATCCACATCGCGGTCGCGACCGTTAACCCAAATCCGGGCGACGAGATCATTACGACCTCGATCACGGACATGGGCGCGTTGACGCCATTGATGTATCGCGGCGTAGTTCCTGTCTTTTGCGAAGTTGACCCTAAAACGCTCAACGTTACCGCCGAGACCATCAAGGCAAAGATCAGCGAACGCACCAAGGCGATCATCGTCACACACCTTTTCGGCAATCCGTGCGAGATGGACGCGATCATGGCACTTGCGAAAGAGCACAACCTACCGGTCATCGAAGATTCGGCACAGACTTTTCTTGCAAAATCCGGCGATAAATATGCCGGAACGATCGGCGACATCGGCTGTTTTTCGCTCCAGCAGGGCAAGCACATGACCACCGGCGAAGGCGGAATGGTCGTCACCAACGACGAAAAGATCGCCCGTCATATGTTTCTTTACATCAATAAAGCTTGGGGCTACGGCGATGCTAATGCGGACCATTACTTCATGGCTCTGAACTATCGCGTTAGCGAGCTACAGGCTGCGGTAGCCGTCGGACAGCTCGAAAAGCTCGAAGATACAGTCGCCAGCCGCCAGAAAACGGCAGCGATGTTCGAAGAACTGCTCGCAGGTATCGACGGCATCGAAACACCTGTCATTGCTGACGATGCTACGCATGTTTATTGGAAATATTGCCTCACGGTTGACGACAGTAAGATCGAAGGCGGCTCGCCCGCTCTCGCAAATCTGCTCAAGGAAAAGAACATTTTCTCGGCTCCGCGTTACATCGTGAAACCGGCGTTTATGTGTATGGTTTTTCAGGAAAAGAACACGCTCGGTGACAGTCAGTTTCCGTTCAACCTAGCCCGCGAAGGTGCTGTTGACTACGCAATGGAAAATTATCCATTGACGGCAAAAGCCCTGCATGACGTGCTCGTCCTGCCTTGGAACGAAAAATACACTGAGGAGCACGTCCGCTACATCGCCGACAACCTGAGAATCGCTTGCAGCAAATTGCGTAAATAATCTAACAGGATGGATAGGAAAAGCAGGATAAAAACATCTTGTTCATCCTGTCTATCCTGTTTGAAATTAACTTAATAAATATGAAGAAACTGAAATTTGGATTAGTCGGAGCCGGCGGTATTGCTCAGGCGTACGCACAGGCATTTAACGAGAGCAAATGCTGCGATCTGGTTGCGATTGCTGATGTTCGCGAAAATGCTGCAAATGCTCTCGCGGAGAGCGTCGGCGGAAAGGCTTATAGCGATTACAAACAGCTTGCGGATGTCGAGATCGACGCTCTGATCGTCGCGACGCCGCCAAGCACTCACCCGGAGATCGCATGTTTCTTTATGGAACGTAAAATTCCGGTCCTGTGCGAAAAGCCGCTATGCACATCGGTAGCGGACGCTGAAAAAATGATCGCGACGGCTGAGGCTAACAATGTTCTGTTTACCATGGCGTCAAAATTTCGCTTTTGCGATGACGTGGTTGCTGCAAAAGGTATTTTGGCATCCGGAACACTGGGCGAGATATTGCAGTTTGAAAATGCATTCACCGCCAAGGTCGATATGTCCAAGCGTTGGAACTCTGACGTAGAGATGTCCGGCGGCGGCGTGCTGATCGACAACGGCACTCATTCGGTAGATATCATCCGCTTTTTTATGGGCGGCATTGATTCCGTGCTGGTGGTTGACGCAGGCGGCACACAGGGTTTATCGGTCGATGAAAACGTCAAGATGTTTGCCAAAACCAAGGGCAATGTCACCGCGAGCGTCGATCTTACTTGGGGCATTAACAAGGAATTGCCCTATTTTATCAGCATTTATGGTTCAAACGGCACACTCCACATCGGTTGGCGCGAGTCGAAATACAAAGTCAATACGAGCCCGGACTGGACAGTTTTCGGAGGCGGCTATGACAAGATCGCGTCATTCAAAGGCAAGATCGAGAATTTCGCTGGTGCTCTTCGCGGTGACGAGGAACTCTTTATCAAACCCGAAGACGCTCTCGCATCCGTCCGCGTGATCGAAGCGGCGTATAAATCGCTCAACCAAAACCTGTGGCA
>JBKJRA010000018.1:0-3551 GCA_046594975.1 Pyrinomonadaceae bacterium
ATATCGACAAGGTGCAGACGATCGCGTTTCAGCCAGTCTCGTTCACGGGCCGCGACGAAGATGTTTCGGATAAGGACCGCATCGCACAACGCTACACGCTTGCGGGAATGACGCACGATCTCAAGGATCAACTCGGTGGCGTGCTCGAGCCTTTGCGCGATTGGTTCCCGCTCAGTTCGTATTCGGCGTTTACCAGCGTGATGGACATGCTGCAGGGAGCGGACGCTCCGTGGGGTTGGTCGTCGTGTAATTGCCACCCGAACTGCGGCATTTTCACCTTAATCGTTGTTAACAAGAACACAAACCAAATGACCTCGCTGTTTGATTTCTTTAACTACGAGCAGTTTATGAAGGACGTCACCGTCATCACCGACACCGCTCGCGGCAGGAAACTCACGATGGCACAGCTGGGCATGGCGATCATGCGAAACTTCGACGCCGGCAAGGCGCCGGAAGGCTTCCCGATCTCGCAGATCCTTAATTTATTCCGCCCATCGACTGCCGATTCAAATTCTGACCGCAACGACCGCATGGTAACTCGACAGGACGATGATCCGTGGCGTGTGTTGTGCGTCGAGGGAATGTGGTTCCAGGATCTCTTCAACTACGATTTCCGCCGCACCGAGATGTGCGTTATTCCTTATGGAACGCAGGATGGTGAGGTTAGTTTTTGCGCATATAACACAGGAGTAGGCTGGCGTCAGATCATTGAGGAAATGCACAAAACCGCATCGCTCTCTGAGTGGTACAAAGAAAATGGCCGTCACGCAGTTTATGCAAAGGGTCACGAAGTTCCGGGCATCGGCAAGACTCGTTCGCTTTCGCTTCCTGTGATTGCGAAGATTGTGTCTGAGGATTTAGATGCCGTCGCGACATCGCCATATCTGGTCGAGGAAGAAGAGACGGTCGGTGTGTAGCTTTTATCGCTGATCAACCCGGGTTTTATGATGAAGACCAAATATTTTACAGAGATTCCCGGCTATGCCGGAGCGCATTCCACTTATTCGCACGCAGTCGTAGCGAATGGATTTGTGTTTGTCTCGGGTCAAATAGCGGTGCGACCGGGTGGCGATGGACCTCTGGATATTGTTGGAACAACCATGGGGGAGCAGACTCGACAGGCACTTGAGAATCTTGACCTGATTCTAGGCACTGCCGGAAGCTCGCTCAGCAATGCGGTGAAACTAACCGTTTTACTTGCACGTCCTGACGAATATAAAGAAATGAACGCAGCCTACGCTGAATTTTCCCGACTAATAAACCTGTAAGGTCGATCGCCCAACTTGGTGCAAATGTTCCCGGAGTCTTGATATCGATCGATGCCATCGCGACGCTCGAAGATCAGGCCGATTGTTAAATTTATTGTGAATAGTCTCGTATTTTCAAATATGCTTCATCGTCCTGCGAGGACGGTGGTCAGCATTATCGGCATAGGGATCGGCATTTTGCTGATAATAGCTACTGTTGGTCTTGCAAACGGCAGTTTACGCGAACGCGCACAGCGCGAGGCAAATATCGGGGCTGAGATCATGTTTCGAGCATCGGGCAGCGCGGGATTGAGCGGCTCAGACACGCTGCGTCTGCCGGTCTCGATGGAAGCCGATATTGAAAAGGTCGAGGGTGTTGCGGCAGCCGTTCCAGTTGCTCAAACCAGCGTCGCGGCGACGGATGGTCTCACGGGCAGCCGTATCGTTGACGGCGTATCATTTGATAAATATGCTGCAATTGCAGGGCTACAGATCACTTCAGGTCGCAAATTTGTCGAGGGCCGTGACGAACTGATGTGCGACACAGCGTGGCTCGCGCGTCGGAAAGAAAAGCTCGGCGGTACTATCAGCATTTACGAACGCAATTTCGAGATCGTCGGCACATACGAGCCGAGCGCCGGCGCCCGCATTAAGATACCGCTTTCGACGATGCAGAAACAGCTAGGAGCAGAGGGTAAGGTGTCGGCGTTCCTCGTCAAGGTCAAAGATGGTTTCACCCCTGAAACCGTCGGCAATAATCTGCACACCAAATTTCCTGACAATCAGATTGTCCTCACCAGCGAACTCGAAGAGCTTTATATGCAGGGAATTCCCGCTCTCAACGTATTTCTAAACGTCGTCATCGGCGTTGCCGGAGCCATCAGCGGACTGATAATTTTGCTGACGATGTACACAACCGTCACCGAGCGGACGCGGCAGATCGGTGTGATGAAATCGTTGGGGATGTCTAAGACGCGGATCGCGTGGACGATCGTTCAAGAAGCCCTAATGATAAGTCTCGGCGGTATTCTCTTTGGGATCTTAGCGACAGTAGGGCTCAAATATGCTTTTGCTAAATGGACGACACTGACTATCTCGCTCGACCCGCAGGTTATCGCAACGATTGTCATTGTAGGCCTGATCAGCGGCACGATAGGAGCTCTCTATCCCGGCTTACGAGCTGCACGTCTCGATGCGGTCGAGGCGCTAAATTACGATTAGCTTCATTGCGTTGCGATGTTTTCAATGCCACCAAGTGAATCTGCATCTAGCTGATATATTTTCGCCGAAGTCACGTTATTAATTTTTATTTCTTCGATCGGAGCATAGTTTCTCTCTAAATAGTCTAAGTAACCGGTATTTGTAAAGTAACGGCGTCCGCTTGCCGCGACGATAAAGTCGCCGGGGGTAAGTAAGGCGACCTTTGCCCGATCTGAAAGCGAAACAAATACAAGATCAGTGCGACCTATTTTTTGGGCGTAATATTCGAGTAGCGTAGGCGTCTCACAAGCAATGGCGGTCCCGGCACGCGCCATTGGCGCTATCGCAGCGACAATATCGCGGGTGCTTGCATCGTAAAATTCGTCATGCGGAAAATAGGATCCCATCGGAAAGACCTGAGTGCCGATGGAGTTTGTAAAGAGCCTGTAATGAGGAGCTGCAGAAAGCGAGTCGTAAAGCGGAAATGCCGTCACACTTAGCACCAGCAGATATTGGATCGCAGCTACGGCGACGGACCGCTTAGGCAGTCTTTCAGAGATCCATTTCACAACAAAACAAAAACCGATCGCTGCCGTGATAAGCACGAGAGGTTCTGTGATAGTGAAATATCGCATAAATTTGCCGCCGATCACGACAAATGGCCCAAAAACGAGGATCGTCCAAAAGAGTAGCAAAAATCTTCCGTCGCCGAGCTTTCGCTTAAAGGCCAGCGGTATGCCAACTAAAAATAAGCCTAGCGTGCTCAACGACGTCTTGACGCCCGCTAAGACAAAGTAAAACGACCAAGGCACTCCGGACAGAAACGCCGAAAACTGATTTCGGTAAATATTGCCCATAAAGTCGTATCCCGCATGGCCGATGCGTCCCTCAGTTGAAAATTTCAACATCTCTCGCCAGGTCTCCGGTATCAAGATGGTTGGGTTGAATATTAGAAAGGCAACGCCCATCACCATAAAAAACTTTAACCAACGCACTTTACCCAGATCCCATTTTCGTCCGGGTATTTGCTGAAAAATGATGTAATATGCGCCGAGCATCCCTAATAATTGCGGATAATATTTGGTCGCCATCATCGCTCCAAAT
>JBKJRA010000145.1:0-3079 GCA_046594975.1 Pyrinomonadaceae bacterium
TGACTTTAACCGCCCGCGGACATTCGACGCTCAGCATTATATTGTGCGAGTGAGTTTTGATGCCGCCAAAAAGAAAGTGTTCGGCGACACGACGGTGACGCTAAAGCCGCTAAAGGCGGATTTCCGAAAGGTCGAGCTTGATGCGGTCGACCTGAACTTTGAATCGGTAAAGCTTGATCCGGCAGGCACCGATCTGCAATTCAAACCGTGGAACGACAAGGTGATCATCACACTCGACAAGGCTTACAGCCCGGACGATGTGATCTCGATACGTTTGAAATACAGCGCCGTGCCGAGCAAGGGTGTTTATTTCCGTCCGGCTAATACCAGCAACAATCAAGTGAATCATTCTTCGCAGATATGGTCGCAGGGCGAGGCTGATGAGAACCGGCATTGGTTCCCTTCGTTCGATTTCCCTAGCGACAAAGCGACGACCGAGGAATACATAACCGCCCAGAAAGACGAGACCGCGATCGGCAACGGCGAACTGCTCGGTAAGGCTGACAACCCGGACGGAACCGTAACGTGGCATTACAAAATGCCTGTGCCGCATTCGACGTACCTTGTTTCATTTGTAATAGGCAAATACTCGCGCGTCGATGATAAATACAAGGACATTCCGCTAGGGTTTTATGTTTATCCGGGCAAGGAAGAGACAGGCAAGAAAGCATTCGGCGACACAAAAAACATGATCCGCGTTTACGAAGAGCTGACCGGTGTGCCGTTTCCCTACAACAAATACGATCAGACGGTCGTGTCGGAGTTTCAGTTCGGCGGAATGGAAAACATTACCGCGACGACGATGAACGATAACGAGATTTTTATGGCCGATTTTGATTTCGGCAAGAGCATCGTTACCGATCTCGTCTCGCACGAGCTTGCACACTCTTGGTTCGGCGATATGCTGACCTGTAAAAATTGGGCCGAGCTTTGGCTGAATGAAGGTTTTGCTACGTATATGGAGGCTGCGTATCGCGAGAAGGCTTTCGGACGCGAGGACTATATGCGTAAAGTCCGTTCGGACGCCGGCGAGTTTTTGGTAGGCGATTCGATCACTACGAAAAAATACGGTCTGTTCAATCGGACGGCTGATAACGTTGCAGGACTCTTTGAGGATGCATCTGTAACCTACCACAAAGGCGGGGCCGTTATACACATGCTGCGTGAGCAAGTGGGGACCGAAAAATTTTGGAAAGCCATCAACATCTATTTAAATCGTCATAAATTTGGCAACGTCGAGACGACCGATCTGAAAAAAGCGATGGAAGAAACGTCGGGACAGGATCTCGGCTGGTTTTTTGACCAATGGGTCTATGACGTGGGAGCCCCACAATTGACTGTCAAGCCGGTCTATAATTCGCGAACCAAAAAGCTGACGTTGACGATCACACAACTTCAGAAACTTTACACGTTGTCTCCGCAGGCATTTCGTCTTCCGATGGATGTTGAGATCAGAGCAGCGGGCGGCGTTCAGACGCAAAAGATCAATGTCACTAAGCGTGTTGAGACGATCCTTATACCGTCGGCGACGAAGCCGAACGAGGTCGTGCTCGATCCTGATGACAAGATCGTATTAAAGATGGTCAAGATGTTGCCGATCACGACTGTCCGTTAACGGAAATAATCAATAAAGACAAAAAAGAGCCGCTAATTACTTAGCGGCTCTTTCCTCTTTGAGAAGACCGGATGTCTGCTTCAAGTGTTGAATAGTAGAGCTCAAAGAACTTCGAAAATCACGCCATTTCGGCTTGATCTCTACCTGTAACTTCCTTGCCACACCTACGAGGTTAGCTGACGGGCTAGGAACGAAAGATTATCCCCGCGGTTATTTGCGAACCGCCTCGCCCCTGTTTTCGCATAAATGACGAAAACTTTGGTTCCCCCGCGTCGTTCCATTACGAAACGGCTTCGGTGATCAACTTTTCAACAATGAAATAGTAACACCATTACTGATCCATTTCAACAGTTATGATGCATCGAAAGGGGAAAAAGTTGGGTTATCTAAAATTTTTTATCTCGTCGGTTATATTACATTTATAAATGAACCATATCATTTCCAATTCCCGATCAGAATAAATGGCGACCAATAGAATGGATGTGCGAAAGGCGCGTTTGGATTTGGTTTGTACTGGAGCAACTTTGACAGATCAATTTTGATATTTTTTTCAGTTTCCGTGTCGTCCTGCGTCAATTGACGGCTAGCTGTCGCAGAGGTTTTGTATTCGCCTTTCAAAAGAGCAAGCTGAGCCTTTCGGATCGCCGCCGCTTTGTTCTCGCCGGTTTTGGTGTAGTTTTGATAAAACCGCGTCATCAATTCGGCAGTCGAGTTGTCGGAAACTTCCCACAAGGAGGCCATTACAGCACCCGCACCGAGCCTTTGGGCCAATTCTGCAAACCCATCAACCTCGCGACCGTTTGCATCGGGCCGTTGCGCCGCCGTCTGACATGCAGAAAGTGTCAGCAACTCGACTCCGCTAAACAAGTCTTTCTGCTGTTTCATCTCATCCAACGTCATTACATTGCCATCGCCAAGCAACAGAAACGAATTAGCTTCATCGCCGGCCACAAACCGGAAATGAGAAGCAATATGGACCAGGGGTTTTCTCGTTTTCAATGCATCGAGCATAGCGATTTTTGTAAACCGCTCATCGAGTAAAACGTCCCCCTTCAACACACCGCGGCTTCCTTGCCTGAATATACTTCCCAATTCTGTTTTTACTGAGGGCAGAGCGGCGGCGTTAAAACTGTTAGCTCCAAGCACCACCTTGTGAGCCTCGCTGCTCCCCATCCCTGTTCCGATGCGTCCATTTTCAACATCCCGCGTCATTTGCTCTTTATTAGCCCGAGTGAACACAACATTCTGATACCGTTCGACAAGATACTGTTTACCGTCAAACAGCGTCGCCATCGGGATATACCGTAGGTTGCCGTCTAGCGACCAGAGGATTGTCTTTGTATCTTTCGGCAGTTTGTCGGCGAGAGGTTCAAAGACGATCTCATACAGCTCTTTAGCTGCATATTTCGGGTCATACTTCGGTGTCCGCAGCAGTTTCCAAAACTCAAGTGCTTTTGCATTTAG
>JBKJRA010000197.1:0-3779 GCA_046594975.1 Pyrinomonadaceae bacterium
TATGACTTGTTCAGTGGCCTCCGCCGCTGTTTTCGCTTTAATTGTCTCGATCACCGGATCTTTTCGGGTCGCAGTTGAAAATTTTAGTTCGGAGAGTTCCGTACCAATCGAAGCGACCCTTCCGCTCGCTAAAACTTTCGCGTCTGATCCGATATTCGAGTCGGAGAAATCAAACAGGCCGAATTTGAGCGTCGAGCTGCCCGGATTGAGAACAAGAATATTCACTCGATTTAGTTTCTCCGCACACGGCTAATAAAAGTGAACCGCCCCACATATAACGCGATTGCGGCTTTCGCCCTTCAACTCAATATGTCCACTTCCAATCTTTAATCTCCGGCATATCATCACCATGTATTCGAATGTATTTTTTATGTTCAAGCCGTTTGTCGAGCATCAATTGGTTCACATCCGCTCCGGTTTCGGCGAGTCCTGGCACGCGAGCAATAACGTCCATTACCAGATGAAAACGGTCTAGGTCATTTAGTACCACCATATCGAAGGGGGTTGTCGTCGTACCTTCCTCTTTGTAGCCGCGAACATGCAAGTTGTGATGATTGTTCCGCCGATAAGTAAGGCCGTGAATCAAAGCCGGGTAACCGTGAAAGGCGAAGATGATTTTCTTGTCGGTCGTAAACAGAGCGTCGAAGTCCTTATCGGACAGTCCATGAGGATGTTCGCTCTCAGGTTGCAAGGTCATTAGGTCAACGACATTGACGACGCGGATCTTAAGTGTGGGGATATGCCGACGCAAAAGATCAACTGCGGCAAGTGTCTCCAAGGTTGGAACGTCTCCCGCACAAGCCATCACCACGTCGGGTTCACCATCAGAATCGTTGCTTGCCCACTGCCAAATACCAGCACCCGCAGCGCAGTGTTTGATTGCGGCATCCATATCCAGATACTGCAATTCAGGTTGTTTTCCCGCGACGATGACATTGACATAGTTACGGCTTCTCAAACAATGGTCGGTAACGGACAACAAGGTGTTAGCATCGGGCGGTAAGTACACCCGCACCACTTCAGCCTTCTTTTTAATGACGTGATCGAGAAAGCCGGGATCCTGGTGGCTAAACCCGTTGTGATCCTGCCGCCAGACGTGCGATGTCAGCAGGTAGTTGAGCGAAGCGATCGGCCGACGCCACGGGATGTGACGCGTGACCTTTAACCACTTTGCGTGCTGGTTGAACATCGAATCAATTACGTGGATAAACGCTTCATAGCAGGAGAAAAATCCATGCCGACCGGTCAGCAAATAGCCCTCGAGCCAGCCTTGGCACATGTGTTCGCTCAGGATTTCCATCACCCGCCCATCGAGCGAAATGTGGTCGTCAGTTCGTAAGATTTTCCCTGTAAATACCCGATCTGTGGTTTCGAAAAGGGAATTGAGACGGTTTGAATTCGTTTCGTCCGGACCCATTACACGAAAGTTTTTATTATCGTCGTTGAGCCGCATTACGTCCCGTAAAAATTCACCCATTACGCGTGTTGCTTCAGCATTGACCGTTCCGGGTTTAGGAACGCTCACCGCATATTCGCGGAAATCCGGCAGTTTCAAATCTTTAAGCAACAACCCTCCGTTGGCGTTTGGGTTAGATCCCATCCGGCGCGTTCCCTTTGGCGCTAATTCCGCCAACTCCGGCATCAGCGTCCCGTTCTCGTCAAAGAGTTCCTCTGGCTTATAGCTTCGAAGCCATTCTTCGAGTTGCCGAAAGTGTTCGGGATTGGTTGCAATTTCAGCTAGTGGGACCTGATGGGAGCGAAAAGAATTTTCAGTCGGCAGTCCATCTACAAACTTAGGCCCCGTCCACCCTTTGGGCGAGCGGAGAATGATCATTGGAAACTGCGGTCGCTTAGTAAATCCATTCGCCCTCGCGTCTTTCTGGATCACTTTAATTTCGGCGATAACTTTATCTAATGTTGCAGCCATCAATTGGTGCATCGTTTCCGGATCATCACCTTCGACGAAATAAGGCTCATAGCCGTAGCCGACAAATAAACTTGTCAATTCGTCTTTGCTTATTCGTGCGAGCACCGTCGGATTGGCTATTTTGTAGCCGTTCAAATGGAGAATCGGCAGCACGGCGCCGTCTCGCGCCGGGTTCAAGAATTTATTGGAGTGCCAACTCGTTGCCAAGGCACCTGTCTCAGCTTCGCCGTCACCAACGACGCAAGCCGCGATTAGATCAGGATTATCGAAAACCGCTCCGTATGCGTGCATGAGAGCGTAGCCGAGTTCCGCACCTTCGTGGATGGATCCCGGCGTTTCGGGAGCAGCGTGACTCGGAATACCCCCGGGGAACGAGAACTGTTTAAATAATTTCTGCAAACCTACAGCATCCTGCGAGATATCCGGGTAAACTTCACTGTAGGTTCCTTCAAGGTAAACATTCGCGACTACGCCGGGTCCGCCGTGTCCGGGACCGGCGAGGTAAATCGCGTTAAGATCGTGCAACTTGATCAGGCGATTGAGATGCAGGTAAATAAAATTTAGGCCCGGCGTTGTTCCCCAATGACCAAGCAGCCTGGGTTTAACGTGCGCCAGCGTCAGCGGTTCACGAAGCAGCGGATTGTCGTATAAATATATCTGCCCTACTGAAAGGTAGTTCGCTGCGCGCCAGTAAGCATGCATCAACCGCAATTCTTTGTCGGTTAATGGTTTGATTTCTTTCGTTTCATCGGCAGTCATTTTTCAAACCCTTCTTTTAATTATTAATGTCTTTGTATTATCCGGTCGATTGGCCTAATTGGCGGTGGATTTTTTCACGAATCATTGCCCAAAAGTTTGCCCGAGCTTGGTTGTAGTCAGGCGGCGATGTTTCTTTCAATTCGTCAGGCATTTTATCAAGAGCATGATGCCGCGCTATGAAAGATTGCCACAGACAATCGTCGTGCAAAACCAATTCTTTAATCTGTTTTAACCGAATGTCGGTTATCTTTTTCGGGCGAAAACTCCTATGTGATTCATCGGTAAAATGATTCCAATACTCTGATTTAACCGCTTCATCAACCATTTAATCAATATCCTTTTTCCGAGCGTTATATTATTCTTAAGCACAACTTTCCCCGCATACCGCCATTCTCGTCGGTGCGGCAAGTAGGTAATCGCTGTTCAACTGACTTCGATTTATAAATACCGCGCCGGAAATAATTTAGTTAGAAATTGTCCGAAAGCCGGGCTCATAGATTTTGGGCGCTGACCGTGCCGCAACAGCTACCCGCCTTGTCCATGACCGGCAAACTCGTTGTTTGATGTTCGTGCATCTTGTGACGTGCGTCCTCAACAGATTCATCGGCGCCGCAGCAAGATGAAGCCGGTTTCATGATGTCTTTAATGGGTATTTCAGATGCCTTTCGATCGTCGGCCGCGACGTGGTGAGTTATATCATGCGCCGTAATCACACCGACCAATTTGAGATCCTGTTTATCTTCAACGACCGGTGAGCAGCCGCAGCCCGTATTTCGCATCGCCTGGGCCGCGTCATGCGCCGTGTCCTGCGGCGTACAGCACGATTCGACCTCCACGTTTTCCATTACATCTCCACAACAACTCATTTTTTTCTCTTTATGTCCTTAAATAATCAAGTATTTGTTTGCACCGATAATCACTTCGAGTAGGGTACTCGATCATGTAAGCGCAACACTCATGCCGCAGCCATTTTCGCCCTATATATTGGGTCACCTACTGATTTCCGGCGGGCGATGTGGATTATGACCAAACTAATTGGGGATTTCCACGCGCCGAGAAAACTCGCCCGATCTCCAAAACGCATTCTTTGACA
>JBKJRA010000049.1:0-6370 GCA_046594975.1 Pyrinomonadaceae bacterium
GCCTATGCTCGTTAATTTTGATTACGAATCGACGCTGCTAAAGGAGATGAAGTTTGAGAAATCGACCGATGATCTGCTTTATCAGATGGCTAACGACAAAGATGTGCTCGGACGACGGTGGGCGATGGCTGAGCTTGTGAAAAAGGCCAACGCCGACAAAGCAAAGGTGCTTTCGGCACTTATGACATCGGCTGAGAAAGATCCGTTTTGGCGAATTCGCCGTGCGGCACTTTCTGAGATCGCAAATATCTTTTCGCCAGATCCCCTGAGCGGACAGGAGCGTCCGGCAGCAAAGCTTGACGCCAATGTCGAAGCCTTGCTCATGCGTCTTGCAAAGGACAAAAAGTCGCTCATCCGTGCGGACGCGATCAAGATGCTAGGGGAAACGCAGGACAAGAAATACGCGGACACGTATATCGCGGCACTTACCGATCAAAGCTATAGTGTGATCGGTCAGGCAGCGAATGCTCTCGGCCTTTCAAAAGATGCCCGTGCGTACGATGAACTGATCAAACTCACGAACACGCCGTCGTGGCACGGACGCATCCAGATCGCCGGTCTAAACGGGCTGGGTGCACTGGGCGACAAGCGGTCGTTCGATGCGGGTTATAAAGCGGCGACCGACAAGTCGCTGCGCCAGAATATTCGAACCGTCGCCCTCGCTATCGTCGGTGCGACGGGCAAGGGTGACGCGCGAGCTTATCCGCTGATCGCAGAGCAGTTCAATGCTGCCAAGAATGCGGGAAGTGCTCAGGGTATGTTCAATGCTATGTTTGCGGTGATCAAGATCGCGGACCCTCGCGGCCAGGAGATCTTTGACACCTTAAAAACCAGGTTTAAGGATATCCCCGGGGCGATGCAGTTTATTACTGCTCAGGAGTCACTGTTCAAGGCGGCCATCAAGCCGTAGCTCGCGTTTGCAAAAAATGGACCGCTCCATCTATGGAGCGGTCTTTTTATATTTGTCGCGGTATACTGTTTCCATAACAAAAATATGATGAAAAAGATCCTTTTACTTGTCCTCGTCGCGACCTGTCTTATTGGTTTCAATTCAGTTTCTGCTCAAACGGGGCCGGTGACGCGTCAAGAGACGCTTCGCGGGACGATCACGCCTGAACGCGAATGGTGGGACGTGCAGCATTACGATCTGTGGGTGCAGTTTATGCCCGATACTAAGACTATCAAGGGTTCCAATGTCATAACGTTTAAGACCCTGAAACCGGGCAGCAAGATGCAGATCGATCTGCAGACTCCTCTTAACATCACGAAGATCACGCATGGCGGAGTTGACCTCAAATACGAGCGTGAGGGCAATGTTTATTGGGTGACTTTTGATAAGCAGTTGGCTGCGGGCGTTGAGGATAAGGTGTCTATCTGGTATGAGGGAACTCCGACTGTCGCGACCAATCCGCCGTGGAACGGCGGTGTGCAATGGGCAAAGGATGACACGGGGAAATGGTTTATCAATACCTCATGCGAAGGGATCGGTGCGAGCATCTGGTGGCCGAATAAGGACATCGGGTACGACGAACCGGATCGCGGCGTGAATATCAATATTACTGTTCCGGAAGACCTATTTGATGTCTCAAACGGACGGCTGATAGGCGTCGATCACGACGAGAAAGAGAAAACAAAGACCTATCGCTGGCAGGTTAAAAATCCGATCAACAATTACGGCGTAAACGCAAACATCGGCAATTACGTCTCGTGGAGCGAAAAATATCAAGGCGAAGGCGGAACGCTAGACCTGAGCTATTATGTGCTGCCACAGCAAAAAGAAAAGGCGATGAAGCAGTTTCAGGAAGTGCCCAGAATGCTTAAGGCATTCGAACACTGGTTTGGTAAGTATCCTTTTTATGAGGACGGTTATAAGCTCGTCGCGGTCCAGTATCTAGGGATGGAGCATCAGAGCTCAGTGACGTACGGCAATAAGTTTACGAACGGCTATCTCGGCCGCGATCTGAGCGGAACGGGCGTCGGGCTAAAGTGGGACTACATCATCGTCCACGAATCGGGACATGAGTGGTTTGGAAACAATATTTCGATGAAAGATGCTGCGGATATGTGGATCCACGAAGGATTTACAATGTATTCGGAGCCGTTGTTCACGGAGTTTCACTTTGGTAAAAAGGCGGCTGACGATTATGTAGTCGGATTACGCCCTAACATACAGAACGATGTTCCTATTATCGGAACGTACGGGGCCAATCGTGAGGGCTCCGGCGATATGTATAACAAGGGAGCTAATATGTTGCACACGATCCGCCAAGTCGTAAACGACGACGAAAAATGGCGCGGCATACTGCGCGGGCTCAACAAGGATTTCTATCATCAGGAAGTAACGACGCAGCAGGTCGAGAGTTATATTTCGCAGCATGCCGGAATAGATTTAAGCAAGGTTTTTGACCAGTATCTGCGGACCGTAAAGATCCCGATGTTAAAATATAGGGTCGATGGCAACAAGCTGATTTTTCAATGGGACCACGTCATTGACGGCTTTAATATGCCGGTAAAAGTTTCGGTAAACGGCAAGGACGTCTGGCTCAAACCGACCAGCAAACTGCAGACCATAAAAAACGCAGGGAAGATAACCTCAGTAGTGCTGGACCGTAATTTCTATATCGAGTCAGAAACGATGAAATGATCGCGGTTAATCTGAATACTTGACTCAGGACCTCGAACTCTCTAGACTCAAGATTATTGATGTGGTGAGTTATTGCAACTTGCGGCCACGTAAAATAACCCGCTAAACAGCAAAGAGTCGAACGAATGATCTACGAAACTCTGTGCTTGTTTGGCATAGAGTTTTTTATTTATGACGCAGTTTCTCGATTTATTAAAAGAAAAGATCGTTGTTTTCGACGGAGCGATGGGGACGTATTTGCAGTCGTTGAATTTGTCGATAGACGATTGGGGCGGGCCGAATTTTGAAAATTGTTCGGAAAATCTGCTTTATACGCGGCCGGATGCCATCGAGACCGTCCACAAGGCATTTCTGGATGTCGGCTGCGACGTGATCGAGACGAACAGCTTTGGCGGCAGCGAAGTCGTGCTGGTGGAGTTTGGGATCGTCGAGAAGACCTACGACATCAATCTCAAGGCCGCGCAGCTCGCGAAACGCTTGGCGAATGATTATTCGACCTATGACAAACCCCGTTTTGTCGCGGGCTCGATCGGGCCGGGAACTAAGCTGCCGACGCTTGGGCATATCACTTACAACGATCTGAAAGCAGCTTATGTTGAGCAGGTTCGGGGGCTGTATGACGGCGGTGTCGATCTGATGATGGTCGAGACGTGTCAGGATCTGCTACAGACAAAGGCGGCTCTCGCGGCGATATTTGAGTTTTTCGAACAGCAAAAAACAAAGCTGCCGGTGATCGCTTCGGTGACTATCGAGATCTTCGGTACGATGCTCAATGGAACGGAGATCGGAGCGGCGCTGACGGCACTTGAGCCATTTCCGATAGACGTTATCGGTATGAATTGCGGCACCGGGCCAAAACATATGGCGGACAGTTTCCGCTATCTGTGCGAAAATTCGCCGATACCGATCAGTGTTTTGCCGAACGCCGGTCTCCCTGAGGTCAAGGACGGCAAGCAGCATTACGACGAGACTCCGGAGAGTTTTGCCGCTCAGGTCGAGCATTTTGCGAAAGATTTCGGGGCGAATATCGTCGGCGGATGCTGCGGCACGACGCCGGAACATCTGCAGAAGGTGATCGAACGACTGAGCAGTATTTCGCCCAAAGAGCGTAATGCAAAGCTTGTGCCGTCGGCGTCATCGATATATTTTCAGCAGCCCTATACGCAGGACGCTTCGTTTTTGATCGTCGGTGAGCGTGTAAACGCATCCGGCTCGAAAAAGATGCGTGACCTGCTCGAAGCTGAGGATTGGGACGGCCTCGTCAATCTTGCCAAATCGCAGGAAAAAGAGGGTGCTCACATCCTAGACGTAAACGTCGATTTTGTCGGGCGTGACGGTGTTGCTGACATGCACGAGCTTGCCGCGAGACTCGCCACAAGCGTAAAGATCCCGCTGATGTTCGATTCGACCGAGTGGGAAAAGATGGAAGCCGGACTCGAACACGCTGGCGGCAAATCGCTATTAAACTCAACAAATTACGAAGACGGCGAACCGCGTTTCTTAAAGGTTCTCGACATTGCAAAACGTTACGGAGCAGGTATCGTGATCGGCCTGATCGATGAAACGGGTATGGCCCGCACCGCGGACGACAAGCTGCGGATCGCTCATCGAGCCTACAAACAAGCGGTCGAAAACGGCATTCCGGGACACGATATTTTATTTGACCCGCTCGCTTTGCCTATTTCGACCGGAATTGAAGAGGATCGCAAGAACGCCGACGAAACGATCACTGCCATCAAGCAGATCCACGCGGAACTGCCGGAAGCAAATATTATTCTCGGTGTTTCAAATGTTTCATTCGGGCTGAATCCTGCGGCTCGTGTGGTTCTCAATTCTGTGTTCTTACACGACTGTGTCGAAGCCGGAATGAATTCGGCTATCGTAAATGCGTCGAAGATATTGCCGCTTATGCGATTTAACGAACACGAGATCGATACGGCGCGCGATCTGATCTACGACCGGCGAAAGTTTGACGGGGATGTCTGCACGTACGATCCGCTTGGCGAATTTACGACGATGTTTATGGGCAAGACGGCACAGTCGATCAAGCCGGACACGACGAATATGTCGATCGAGGACAAGCTCAAGCATCACATCATCGACGACGAACTAATCGGGCTCGAAGATTCGCTAAAAGCCGCCCTTAAAAAATATCCACCGCTTGAGATCATTAATGACATCTTGCTTGACGGTATGAAAACCGTTGGCGATCTGTTCGGTTCGGGCCAGATGCAGCTGCCTTTTGTGCTGCAATCCGCCGAATCCATGAAAGCTGCGGTTAAGTTCTTAGAGCCGTTTATGGACAAGGTGGAGGGGTCAAATAAAGGCGTACTTGTGCTGGCAACTGTCAAAGGCGACGTCCATGACATCGGTAAAAACCTCGTCGATATTATCCTAACTAACAACGGCTATAAGGTCGTAAATCTGGGCATCAAGCAGCCGATAGACGACATTCTACGCTCTTGGGAAGAGACTGGCGGTGACGCAATCGGAATGAGCGGCCTGCTCGTAAAATCGACGCTCATCATGCGCGATAATCTCGAACTGATGAATGAACGCGGCATTAATGTACCGGTCATTTTAGGCGGAGCGGCTCTCAACCGCAAATATGTTGATAAAGATCTCGTGCCGCTCTACAACGGCAAACTTTATTACGCACGCGATGCTTTTGACGGGCTGCACGCGATGGATGAGCTCACCGGAGGAGAGTCCAAAGTCCAAAGTCCAAAGTCCAAAGTTGCCTCGGTCGGGTCTGAACCGGGAGCGGTAGCGACTGGGTTGTCCGACGACACTCAGACAGTCACAGATGCCGAAGACCTAGTTGGCGAGGATGCCAAGCTTGGAAAGGCGGCGGCTCGTGTATCGACACGCGCGTCCGGCGATACGACTCATACAAACCGCTCGGATGTTGCGACCGACGTGGAAAGGCCGTCGGCTCCGTTTTACGGTTCAAAGGTGGTCGAGATCAAAGATCTGACAAAGGTTTTTGATTTTATTAACGAGACGGCTCTTTTCAAAGGCCAGTGGCAATACAAGCAGGGACGAAACACGCCGGAAGAGTATCAGGCAATACTTGATGAGACGGTTTATCCAAAATTTGCCGAGATCAGGGCTCAGGCGATCGGCCAAAAGTTGCTTGAGGCAAAACTCGTCTATGGTTACTTTCCGTGCAACAGTGACGGCAATGATCTGATCATTTATCACGACGACGAAAAGACCGAACGGATGCGGTTTACATTTCCACGGCAACCGATCGAGCAAAGGGGTGGAAAAAATCTTTGCTTGGCTGATTATTTTGCGCCGAAGAACCCAGTCGCTACAGCTTCCGGTTCTGACACAGAGAGCAAGATCGATGTCGTCGCTTTTGACCTTGTGACCATGGGCCGCAAGGCGAGTGAGCATTCGGCGAGCCTTTTCAAATCAGATAATTACACCGATTATCTATTGTTTCACGGTTTGTCAGTCGAGTCCGCAGAGGCTCTTGCGGAGATGTGGCATAAGCGTATTCGCGAGGAATTAGGGATAGCCGGTGCCGACGCACCTGAGATGCCCAAGCTATTTCACCAAGGCTATCAAGGCTCGCGTTACAGCTTTGGTTATCCAGCGTGCCCTAACATTGAGGACCAGACAAAGCTTTTCGAGTTGCTCCAACCCGAACGCATCGGCGTAGAACTGACTGATGAATTCATGCTCGAACCTGAGCAATCGACTTCTGCGATTATTGTT